>NZ_JCACCM010000054.1:0-48735 GCF_059501405.1 Myxacorys sp. | reverse complement strand
TTAAATAGTTTTCGTCGTGTGGGTAATCCATCGCCAGCTGCTAGGAAGAGTTTGCGCTGTGCTGCCTCACTTGTGAAGAATTTAACTGCCTCCCAAGCCTCTTTTGGATGCTGAGTTTTTTTAGCGATTCCTAGGCCCCAGCCGCCCTGACAGCCTCCGCTCGTGTAACCCGGTGCATGAACCATTGGCTTCACACCAATTCTGTTGCGGATATCAGAGTTCTTTACATTGGCGTCCGTTACATTGGCTCGTGCCAGAACATAAGACCAGTTTCGTAAAAAGGCGGCATTACCAGTTAGGAACAGATTGAGCGTTTCATCTTCCCGATAAGTGGTCAGTGTTTTAGGAGAAATGGGATTCTGACTGAACATTGTGTTATGCAAAAACTGAACGGCTGTGATCGCTTCAGGTCGATCGAGTCCCACGTCCAAAGTTTTAAGGTCAATCCAAAATCCGCCATATCCGTGGAGAACCTCAACAAACACAGTGACGAGCCCTTCAGCTTGTCGTCCTTGCCAAAGATATCTCCAAGGCATTTCCTGCTCTTTAAGTTTCCGAGAAATTTCTTCTAAGTCATCAAACGTTTCTGGTGGCTCAAACCCTGCCTGCTTTAGTAGATCGGTGCGGTAGTAGAGCCAGCCAAAATCGGAGCGGACGGGCATTCGATACAGCTTTTCCTGATAAATTCCACCATTGACATCATCGCTGAGAAATTCCTTCAATTCTGGATCTGTGATTTTCATGTCTAGCTCTCGTATCCATCCTTCCTCTGCAAATTCAGGAACCCAAATAATATCCATGAAAACTAAGTCGTAGCGAGGAACTTTCTCGGATGTGAACGAATCAATGTATTGCTGTTTGACGGCTCTAGGGTCTTGCGGCTTGATTGCATTCTGGTCACGAAGATTCACTAAATCGATGTTAATGTTAAGATGAATTGTTTCAAATTCGTCAATCAGAGACTGCCACTGTGCTGCTTCACCGTTTGGTACTACAAAACTGAGCGTGACTTTATCCTCATAGGATTTTTTGGAGTTTGGCAACGTCGATCGCATTAAATTTAATGGAAGCATGCTGCTTGTCATAACAAACATTAGACAAACAGCCAACAATCCCAAGCCGATTAGAGCGAATCTAGGTTTTCGCCAGATTCTGTGTAACCTGTCATACCACTGATTAACTCTCATAGGAATATGAATCCAAGTATGAATGTGAATTAGCCTAGCATTCGGCTGAAAAACTTCATCCTAGAATTCTTTAACTGCTCTCATCTGCCCCTGTTTGCTCTTTTTCCATTGTGGGGTTTGATGCAAGAATGAGTCTCATACAGTAGATACATATTTTGTTGACTTGCCCAAAGAGTTAGAAGAAACTGCTTGCATTGATGGAACCAGTACACTTCGGACTTTCGTTGAAATGATCAGGCCAGTGTCAAAACCTACGTTTGCTGCTGTTGCGATTCTTATTTTTTGACGCAATAGGGAGCATTCCTATGGTTACTCATAATCACGATCGGTGAAAAAGTTTGCCCTTTACCACTCGCGATTCCAACTTTCTAACCGTTGCCGCCAATTCAATGAGCGACATTCTCAGCTTTTGAGTCATGATGGTTGCTCCCATTTTTTCAGTGTTTTTATTACTTCAAAAATAGTTTGTCAAAGGCGTTGCCTCAACCAGGACGAAAGGTTAGAAAACACAATCACTATTACAATGAACTGCCATGAAACTTCTTTCAAAGACTGTTACTATTTTCAATTCTATTGCGATCTCGCTAGGTGTCACTCATACCGCTTTTGCACTTGATCCAGCAACAATCTATCAGCGATCCAGCCCTGCCGTTGCTGTGATAGAAGTGCCAAACGGCAGGTCACTCGGTCGCGGAAGCGGGTTTATTCTGAACCCCAAAGGTCTCATTCTGACTAATCAGCATGTTGTCAGAAATAACCGACAAGTTCGGATTAAGTTAGCAGACGGTTCAGTTTATCAGGGCACTGTCGTGTCTCGCAATCCTAACGTTGATTTAGCAATGATCCAGATCCAGCCAAAAAAACCGCTTCCAAGCTTGAGAATTCAACCTGTGCCACCTCAAATTGGGCAGAAGGTTTATGCGATCGGAAATCCAAGTCCTAAAGCAACTGGAATGCTAGAGAGAAGCCTGAGTGATGGAATCGTGAGCCGAATCGATGGAAGGGGTCTGATTCAATTTACAGCATCAGTTACCTTTGGAAGTTCTGGCGGACCATTGCTCAATGAGGACGGCTATGTTGTCGGGATTGTTACATCAGGCACTCCTGGGACAAATTTCAATTTTGCAGTTCCAGTAGGTGCCCTGAATGCCCTTCCTGGGCAGCGAAGCACAGCCGGAGTACAAGCCCAACAAATTGGCTACTATCTAACAGTAGGGCTTCTTCAACTCAGACAAAATAATTTTCAGAAAGCATCACAGGTATTTAGTGCAGGAATTCAACGATATCCAAGCGATCCCACGTTGTACTCAAATCGAGGAATAACAAGACGCCTTCTGCGAGACTATCAAGGTGCACTAGAGGACTTCACTCGCTCCATTCAGCTTAGACCCGCCTCAATGGCTTATTTTAACCGAGCCGTACTCTATGCATCGAATCTGAAACAGCCTCAACAGGCAATCAGAGATTACAGTGAAGCGATTAGAATTAATCGGAACTGGGGCAGCCCTATTACCTTCGGACATGCATTTTACAGCCGAGGTCTGATTCAGGTTCAGCAAGGAAATAGAGGAGCCGCGATCGCAGATTTCAAACAGGCAGCAAAGTTTTATTCACAATTTGGCAATCAAGATCGATATCGGGCTGCACTAGATCAAATTACGTTACTCACTGCTAAGTAACTGCCTGTAGATTTCCTTTCATGAGTTTAATGTCTTCCAGGCCATAGGTACTCGCATGAAGAAGCCATTATTGAGTTTGGGATTGGGTCTAGTTTCATCCTTCGTGACATCTACTGCATTTGCTGTGCAGTCGGCACCGATTACAGAAAACTCCAAGGTTAAATGGTCGCAGGTCATTGAAGATCCATTTGATGGCGCTGTTGTGTATGACAAACACTTTGCAAATAACTTCACCTTTGTCAGTAGTTGGTCAAAGCAAGGCATCCGCGCAACTTACACCCAGAAGAAATCAATTCTGACAGGATATCGAACCGCTTGGGTCACTCAATGGGTTCCTGAGTATAACTGCAAGCGTAAAACAGAGCGCAAAAAAGACGATGATTGCAAGCATAAGCAAAGACTAGAAAGCTATCCAACCCAGGAGCCAGTCTTTCAGACGTTTTACACCGATCATGTTCCTCGAACAATCTTATTTGCGATCGCGGGCAAGATTTACACCTACGAAAGCGGATCTGTCGCTCCTGAACTAGCATCAGCCTTGCCTGCTGCTCCGAATGAGAACATGCGAATTCGCTTAGAGTGGCAGGATGGCAGAACAACAGACATGGAAATTGGCAAAGGTACTGTGAGAGCTTGGAGAACGATTTTTAGCTCACAGAAGTAGTCTCAGAATCGAGACGCACTTGACCGAATTGATCTTACCGCTCATTAACTCAACAAAAGCCGTGTTTAAGTCGGGATTGATTTTACAAGACCGTTATCAACTCCAGCACCCTTTAGGACGATCCGCAGCAGGTCGGCAAACTTGGCTCGCCACAGACTTATCGATCGAGCCTCCTGAATCCATCATTGTGAAACTCTTGATGTTTAGCGAAATGCAATGGCAGGATTTGAGACTATTTGAGCGAGAGGCACAAGTCCTACAAAATCTTGACTATTCTAAAATTCCTCGATATCGCGATTATTTCTTAGTGAATCAAACGACTCGCTCAACTCTATGCTGGTGGGGACTCGTTCAAGACTATGTTCAAGGAACATCACTCCAGGAGTTACTCGAACAAGGAAAACGATTTAGTCAACAAGACGTTCATCGGATTGCTGAAGAGGTTTTGCAAATTTTGATGTACTTGCATAAGTTATGTCCTCCTGTGTTACATCGGGATATTAAACCCAGCAATCTGATTCTGGATCAAGCTCAACAAATTTGGCTGGTTGATTTTGGAGCCGTGCAGGATCAAGCAGCCCTAACAGGGATCTCGTTTACCGTTGTGGGTACGGTGGGCTATGCGCCCTTGGAGCAGTTTTGGGGGCGTGCCGTTGCAGCGTCTGATCTCTACGCATTGGGAGCAACGCTTATTCATCTTTTGACTGGAACTGCCCCAGTTGATTTACCTCAACATAATCTCAAAATTCAATTCAGCGATCGAGCTACGATCAATCCTGGCTTTGTCAGTTGGATTGAAAAGCTGGTCGAACCTGCTTTAGAGTGCCGATTCACGAGTGCTGATGAAGCGTATGAAGCGTTGAATCAACCACAGAACTCTTTGCTTGGCAGAATTCAAACACTTCATCCCAACTCAACTAAAAAGGTTCAACGAGTTAATCCTCGAATTGTCGTAACGGAAAATACAAAAGACACCCTGAAAATAGAGTTTCGTGGATATCGCCATCCATCAAGTTTGTTCTGTTTTAGCGTTTACTTTGTCGTGACTTTGTTGGGTACGTTTTTGTTTAATAGTTTGGGGGGATGGGGTTTCATCTTAAGCCAAATCGTCTTCTGTATATTCGCAGTTTTTGACCTACGAAGCCCGAAATTCAATCAACTCTCGTGTCTAGGTTCTATTTGGTTGGATGCGTCAAACGATTGCTTTGCCGTGCGGAATAAATCAAAGTCGGAAGTAGGCAGAATTTCAGACATTCAATATCTCTCAATTATTCCAACAGAAGTGACTCACTACACAAGTAGCACTGCGATTTCATATACACAATTTTGGGTCAATATCCGCACGAAAAGAACCTATATGTTGAAATGGCAAGCAACCGAAGGAGAATTTATATGGCTAGTCAACGAGATCCAAAATTGGCTCAATGCGACTAAATAAGCTTGGAATGAAATAAGCTGTTAAACATTTAGATTGTATAAGGAGGGCTAAAGCCTTATGGATAAAGCAATCTAAGTTCAGTAGTCCGGATAAAATTAGGCAGCAATAACAAAGACGTAAGTTAACCCGTGCATAATTCTTAGCGGTTGAACGTGAGAAATTAACAGAGGCAAATGAGATCGCTTCTGCCCCGGCTGTCGTTTATGACTCATCAAGGAGAAAGCTATGAATGTGGTATATATCCCCGATCGCACACTACCTCAGTCAGCTTGGCTCAGTCTGGAGATTTAATTGATCCTCTAACGCTCGAAGATGGCTATTCAGAAGGAGAAAACAGCGAATGGCCAGCCTGCTTGACGAAATAACTTCCATCAATTGACGTCCAACTATGTTGGTTACGCAGCTTAAATAAAGAGATACTAGACAATCACATTTGCTCAATCTGGAACTTCCTCTACCAATACAATGAGCAACCAGCAAGACAATGAGCAACGCAGACACATCCTCGTAACACAAAGTCTATGCGTTTCTTCTGTTCTTTCCTAGAAGCATTACCAAGAAACGGTTTGAAGTTGCTGCATAACTGAATCGCGATCGACGTGTAATAAGTTGAGGCTGATAAAAAAACAGCTTCTCCAGGCAATCGTCCAGTTTTCATAGGTTACGAACGACCATTCCTCGTCTTTTCGTTCTGTTAGGAGTAGGGTACATATATGCCAGACATTAATGTCTTGATTGACGAAAATTTAGAGCGGATGCAAGTGCTTTCTCAAGAAGCAGACACCGCTTTAAACGAAGTGAATCAACTAGAACAGCTTGCAACTAGCTTAGTTGCAAACCTCGCCGAGAAAGAACAAGCGGTATTCGCAGGGTTTGAGACAGTGGGTAGCCAGCTAGCGGAATTGAATCAAAAGTTGGAGACGGAACTCCAAACTACGAAAGAAGATATCAGTGAGCTACGACAAAAGGCGGAAGGAATTGAGGATCAACTCGAACAATTCGCTAATCAGATTCAAACTCAGCTGGGTGGTTTAAAGAGCCGTGCAGAAGAAATGCTGACGGAGGTTGAGTCGAAAGCGGGGGAGATTCAACAAGATGTGGATACTCTAACTCAACAAGCACAAGGATTTGAGGCGGATGTGGATGGTTTAGAAGATGAGGCGGTTCAAGGTGTTGAGGACTTGGGGAATACCGTTGAAACCGCTAAAAGCGAATTTGAAGGTCGCAGAACTCACTTAATGGAAGAATTTAACTCGCTCTCGCAAGAAGTAGGTGAAAAGCTGCAAACCTTACAGCAGGATTTTGACCATCTGGTGCAGGAGAGCAGTACTCAGTTAAGTCAGGTAGATGCAGCGCTGACAACGGCAGCCAATGAGACAATGACTGCAATTCAAGAGAAGTTTAACGAGATTGGCGGCGAAATTACGACTTCTGCTCAGAAGTTAGCAACGGCTCTTGCTAATACAGGTGAGGCGGGAACTGATGACTGTGAGCGCATGAATGACAAGTTTGGTGAAGTAATCGATCGCGCTGGCGATGCAATTTCTGTGATTCAGGAAATCATGCCAGTGCTGGAAGACGTTGAAGAAGAACTCGGTTAACTATTCAGCTTGAAAGGAGATGAGGGATGTCAGAAGTTGTAGAGCTTAATCAGAATGTTGATGAAACTGCTGAGAGCTTGGAGCGATTGTCGGGTGTGCTTGAGCAAGTCGCCACACAGTTAAAAGATGTGTGTTCGGAGGTGGAATCGGAAAGCGATGCCCTGAGTCAGGGGAATGAAATCGAGGCTCATCTGGACGCGCTAGAGCAGAGTTTGCAGCAGGCAGAAGACACACTAGAAGGGGCAGAGTCGGAAGTCGTTCAGGAGTTGGATGAGTGGCAGCAAGCGGTAACAGAAGCTACGAATGGGTTAGAGGCGGCGGGAGGGGCGATCGCCGAACTCCAAGACGGGTTTCAAGAAGTGGCAAATGCTATTCCGGAATTTGAAGCAGAAGCCGCCGAAGTGGAGCAAGCACTGGCTCAGACAGCAGATGCAATTAGTCAACTAGAGGATTCGCTGACCCAATCGATCGAGGAGACACGGCAGGCGTTTCAAACCCTGGATCAAGGGCTTGCGGAATTTCAGCAGCAAGTTGAGCCATTGTCAGAACTAGACAGCGATCTAGACGAATTAATGACTGACATTACTGAGACTCATCGGGAGGAAATTGAAACAGGTTTCAGTGAACTCAGTGAAGATCTGCGTCAAGAGCAAGCTAGCGAAATTCAAACTACGGCTGATAGTTGCGAAACCAGTCTGAGAGAACAGTTTGAAACGTTCAGCAAAGAAGCTGAAGACCTAGCTGATCAGTACGAACAGGATGTTTCAGAGGTCATTTCTGATTTGGCGGATGAGTGCGAGAACGAGTTTAAAACCAGGATTGAAGAAGCTGTAAATGATGTTGTAGACAGTACAACTGATGAACTAATCAGCGAAGTGAACGAAGCTAATACTTCATTTGAGGATGGCTTGTCTGTCACGAATGAGATCAAACCGATCGTTCAAGACATCGTTACGGCTGGAAACGTTTTGGTGGCTGCTGATGAAATGGTTAAAGAGATGGTTGGTTAAGCGATCGTTGGGGATTGATTAGCGATCGTGCCAGTTCAATGTTGTCTATTTCAGTAAAACATCATGAGTGCAGCAGATTTGATGGCTCGTATTGATGCAGCGAGGGGCGAGCAACAGAGAGCGAGTGACCTGTTGGCAGAAGCCCGTGGGATGTTTGAACCCAAACCAGAACCTCCACCTCCAGAACCTCCACAAGAAGGATTGTTTGACATTGCTCATACAGTTTTAGATGTTGCAGGTTTCATCCCAGGAGTGGGCGTTGCAGCAGATTTGCTCAACGCAGGTTTGTACGCAGCAGAAGGAAATTATGCAATGGCTGGTTTATCAGCCGTCGCTGCTGTTCCTGTAGTGGGTGATGCTGCTGCCGCTGCTAAGTTGGGAGCCAAAGGTATAGATGCTGCGGCAGGTGCAGCTAGAGCTACGGATACGGCAGCAGAAGTTGCTAGGGTAACACCTTCTTCAGGAGGGCCTGTAGTTTTCACTGCTCCTCCAGGATCAACTCCAGAACAGATTGAGCAGGTTAGACAATATGTTGATGGTTGTAATGACGCTTTAGCGGCTGGGGCTTTGTCTCCCACAGGTAGGGTTTCAACAAAAGGTGATTTAGCAAGAGAAGCTACAAATGCAGCAAGACGAGAACGAAATAGAGCCACCGCCGCAGGACAATCATATCAAGGTTCTGTTGGACATGTTCCAGATACCACATGGGTCGGTAGACCAGAGCCTCACTCGTGGATGGACATTGACCCTAAAGTCAACAGCAGCCTAGCTGGGCAGAGTGCTAATAAGTCTAAGTACCCAGAAGGATATCAACCAACAGGATTTGAGTACGGAGGCGTTGCCGATGGCTAATAATGTAATAAAAGAATTTTCAGATTGAATCAAGGCTCTTAACTCTTTCAAGATGCGGTAACACTTAACTCAAAGAGAATTTCTAGGAGGAAACATGATTGAGGACTGGAAGAAAGAAATCGTTGTCATGGTTTACGTCAAGCAGGTACTCCATGACGAAGACAAGTCTTATTTTTGGCCTTGGCACCTACCAGAAGTAGCTGCTACTGGCGCGCAATTAGAGGAAGTTGAAAAACACCTTGGACATGCTTTGGATCTCAGATATAGACTATTCCTACAACATGCCAACGGGTGGCAGGGTTTTTACCAAGACGTTGACTTATTCGGAACGAGTGACTTGCTTGGGGGAGGGAAGATGGCACGCGCGCTTATGTTTTTAGACACGATCGATGATGTTTTGAGAGAAAGTAATTTATCTAAAGATGAATTACTACCCATAGCAGTTTCAAATACTGACATTGACTTTTTTGTGATTACACGTCCCAATTCAGTCTCTCCAGGAATGGTTATATGGTTTGCGGGAGGTGAAATTGAGAGATTTTCTAGTTTTGATGAATACTTCCTCTGTATGGTTGACCACAATCGGCACATGCTAACTCTAGCTAAGCAAGAGGAGTAAGGCACCTTTCGCGCAGCTTATCATCAAATTTACTTTCGTAAGCGGTGTTTTTTAGTAGCAAACTGTCAAGTAAAGTGGGCACTGCCCACTTTACAACTAATCAGAGCACGAAACTTTCTCTCTAGAAGTCAAAGTTTCAAGTCCAGAACAGCAAGTCTCCCCCTCGGAGGTCGAAACTCCAAGTTCAGAACACCAAGTTTCGAGCTTAAAGCTCCAACGATCGCGATCAAAACAGCAACCTTCGAGTGCAGAACTCTAACGATCGCGATCAAAATGAGAAATTTCCTCCTCAAAGCATCAACCGTCGAGTTCAGAACAGCATTGTCCAGACTTCAAGCTTAATTTTGCAGAGTTTCGAGTCCAGCATTTCTAACCATTTATCAAGAGGTAGCCAAATATGAGTGATGCAGCATCTTCATTAGAACAAATGGCAACAGACGTACCAGAGAAAATGAACCTCTTGGTTCAGGAACTATCGGCAGTTCAGGAAGAAGTAGATGGATTAGAAACCCATCTGGACGATATGAACGACAAAGTAGCAGATCTGCTGAGTCAGGTTGAAACGGCATTAGATGGTTTGCAAACAGAATTGTCGAATCAACGATCGCAACTCACTGAAGAAGTGTCATCGTTAGACGGTGAATTTGAATCTTTGAAGAGTGAAGGTTCCGCAGCACAGGGTGAGCTAGCGACAGAGCTTCAAGAAGCGCAAGGAAAGCTGACAGAACTCAAAGGCAACCTAGAAGAGGGACAAAATTCGATTGGAACATCGGGGCAGAATGCTCTAACGATGCTGAGTCAGGCACATGGCAAAGTGCAATCAAGCCAAGAACAGTTGGATGGTGTCGTGGATACGATCGCTCAAGAAATCCAAGAAGTTCAACAGGGCATCGAAACCGCAAAGACTACGCTTACCAGTCAAGTTAGTCAACTTACCGATGAACTGGATCAGGCACAGAAAGAAGTAGACAGTAAAGTTCAGGAAGTCGTGGATGCTTTTACCGACATCGAAGAACTAGACACTCAACTCACCGATATTCAGGATAAAGCAGTGAGGACACAACTGGACGGATTGTTAGACACTGCTAAACAAGACGTTGAAACTCTGCAATCAACGATCGAAAGCGCGATCGACCCTGTTGTAGAAGTCATTCGCGGGTTAAGTGACGATCTGTCAGATGTTGAGGGAGAGATTTCTTCAAAGCGTGAGGAGTTAGATTCTCAGTTTGACGAACTCAAAGAACTCATGGAACCGCTGAAGAAGGGTGTCGATGATGCCCGTGAACTGGCAGACAAATTTGCGCTTCCGTGGTCATAGCGTTTGAGGCGAGAACCCTATTAGTGATTAGGAGACACGATCGATGGCAGATTTTCAAAGTGCGGCAGCAGAAACAACCGGAAAGCTGTCTGCTTTACTCGGTGAAGTAGATCAAACTCACACTCAGTTACAAACCACAAAAACAGAACTAACAAACTTCAAACAGCAGATTGAAGAAGCCTGGACCAAATTTAGCGATCAGGCACAGTCACTTCTAGAACAAGTTACCACCAGCAAAAGTGAACTAACTGCTGAAGCGGATTCTGTCGAGCAAACGATCGCGCAACTCAAGCAAAAAATTGATACCGTGCAGCAAGAATTAGTGCAGGAGTTGGAGGATACGAAAGGAGCGATCGCTGCCGTTGATGACAAATTAAATGAACTTTCTCCTGAGTTAGAAGGAGATTTGCAAGAAGCTGAGAACGCACTCAACCACCTGGACGAAAAAGACATAGGGACTGAGCTAGAACAGGCAGTGACACAAACCCTGCAGGAGCTTCAAACGGTTAATGGCGACCTACAAGGATTTCAAACTGAACTCAATCAACAGATCGAATCTTTTGAGGGGTTCATTTCAGATCAAGCTGTTCCAGCAGTTACCAATAGCACTACTGGTTTAACCGAGCATTTAGATGGCATCGTGGATCACTTCAACGAGCAAATCCAGGCAGTGGGAGATGGCGTTGAACAGTCTATGCAGGGGTTGATGGAGCAGGTAGGACAGGGACAGGAAGCCTTGTTTGCTCAGCTCGAAGACAACGCCCAACAGCTAGAAGAACTGATGGGTAAGCTGAATAGTGCCGTTGAAACGGCTAGCTCCAGCGTTGTAGATGCTGGTCGCATATTAGTAGACGGTACAGACTTAACCAATGACGGTTGTAAAACAGCCATTCAGTTGCTGTCAGATGCCAAAGAATCGCTGGAAAAACTATAGAGTTTGTTGATCGCAAAAATGACTTCATCTCGATCGTCAAAGGGTTGCCATCATGAACAACACAATTTCTCACCACCTTCACTCACCGATTGAAAACGCTCAAACGCTACTTCGGATTTTGCCCTTCTCCTGTCTTCTGTGGGGACTGAGTGCAGCCAGTTTCACTCCAGTTGCAGCTAGTCAAGAACAGTCAGAAACCAACCCTGTTGAAATCAATGCTCCTGACTACCTTCGGACTCCAGCTCTGCTCAGGAAGCTCAGGCAAGAGTTCGACGATCGTACCGACTTCAACCCTTCGGAAAAAGCGGAGTTTAGCACCTACCGTTTGGGTCCTGGAGACGCTATTTCTGCCAATATTTCACCACGCGGGAAAGACTACAACTTCAATGCAACCTTAGATTGGGCTGGAAATGTTCCAGTGCCATTAATCGGGATTCTGTCTCTAAAAGATCTGACGCTTGAGCAAGCGCAGGAAAAGATTCGGACGGGTTTAACTGAATATTTAGTGAATCCTCAAGTTGGATTAGTTTTAGCCAGTACTAGACCCGTCAAAGTTATGGTCACGGGTGAAGTTGTAAAGCCTGGGTTTTATCCTTTACAAGATCCTCGACTTCCGGCTGCCCTGATTGAAGCAGGCGGTACGACTCGGCTTGCCGACCTTAGCACAGTGCAGGTGCGACGACGAGCGGGAAACGAGTCATTACAAACTCAACAAATTGACCTCTACACCCCACTGCTCAAAGGCAGCGAACCATCCGATCTGCGGTTAGTTGATGGCGATATCGTTGCAATCTCCACCTTAGCTCCTGAGAAAGCAAACGAGTACGATCGCAATTTGGCTGCGGGTGTTAATGTTGCACAAAAAGAAATCACCGTCCGGGTATTGGATCACTCCAGCGGCGTGAATCGTTTGCGTTTGCCCAATGGGAGCGAGTTTGTGGATGCACTGACCTCGATTAAGCCAAACCTCAAAGATACTAACTTAAAAAGAGTGAGTTTGATTCGGTTTGATCAAGCGCAAGGAAGAGCGATCGAAATCAAAATCAACGCCAGAGATGCTTTGAAGGGCAACTCTTCCCAAAATCCGACACTGGAAAATAACGATGTGATTGTCATCAATCGCAACTTAATTTCCAAAATCAATCACTTCTTGAATCAAGTGACACAACCCTTCAAAGATACTTTGGGATTTCTGTTGTTCTTTGACACCGCAGGTAATGGGGTCAACAAAGTATTTGGCTCTGAAAAAGAAGACCGTTAAAATCAGGGATAAATCTATGAAAGTTCATCTGTTTCTGAAGCGCTACCTTGCTGCATTGAATCAGTATAAGTGGGCAGGACTTGCTTCCTTTGCTTGCATTTCAGCGATTGCTGGAGCCATAGCGCCGCGACTGCCTGAAACCACTCATCTCGCTCAGGCGAAACTACTGTATAAACCTGCTGTCGAAGCAACTCCAGCAACTGGAACTCAACCAGCAGCGCAGAAGTTGATTCCTGGTCCTGAATCGTTGATGTCTGATCAGCTACTGCAACAAACTTCTGATGCGTTGGAGGCAAAAGACCAGTCGATTGCACCTAATGAACTGCGGAATCGTATTAAGTTAGAGAAAGATCCCAAGCAAGAAAATCAGATTTTGATTCGGTCTCAAGATAGCAACGCAGAGAAAGCAAAACTCATTGTTGAATCGTTTGTCAACACAGTGAGCAATCAAAACCTCGCGAGCAAGCGTCGGGAAGTTGAAGCATCGCTCAAACTGCTAGGACAACGAAGGGGATTGCTCGAGAAGAATCTTCGAGTTGCCGAAGAGGAGTTGAGAGAGTTTGGCAGACAGGAGAAGCCTGCGATTCAGGCAGCTATAGACGGTAGTTTGGTTTCTGCAATTACAACGATTCAACAGCAACAGCGCCAACTTCGTCAGCAGCTTCAAGGAACCGATGCCGAAATTGCCAGTCTTCAAAATCAACTTGGAATGACTCCACAGCAAGCCTATGTTGCGTCGGCGCTGAGTGCTGATGCGACGATCGCTAACCTCACCACAAAAATTGCTGACATCAAATCACAGGTTGAAGTACAGCGTCGCGAACTACAGCCTAAACATCCTGACATCATTGCACTACAGCAGCAACAGCAAGTCAATGAAGTTCAACTTCAACAGAGAGTTGCAGACATTGCAGGTGAGAATAACGGGATTTCCTCAATCCAAACGGTTGCTCTTCGCAGAGTCAGTAGCCTGGATAAAGCACGACAAGATCTTGCCAATAAGCTGGTAAATTTGCAGACGCAACGCGACCGTTTAGCTCAAGAGTTAGGCATTCTCAGTCGATCTGAACCCGAGCTACGGCGAAATTATCAGGACGGGACAGAACTGAAACTAGAGCAGGAAAAACTGACAAAGGAGGTCGTTCGCTATCGAGAAACCTTTGATCAGACAGAAAAGCAGTTGGCAGCAGCTGAACTAAAGAAAGCAGAAACTAGAAGCGATTGGGTGAGCGAAGGCACACCCCAAGCTAAAGAGATATCCAATTGGTGGTTGAATCGTCCTGTCATTCTGCTGGCAGGAGGTGTGTTAGCAGTCCTTATTGCTGGCACTACAGTACTGCTACTAGATGTGCTGCGAGGTAGACTTTTAATTCCTGAAGAAGTCCAAGCCATTCTGAAGCAACGGGTGCCGTTTCTAGGAGTTTTACCGCATATTCCTAAGCAAGCCGGGCAAAAGACTCCAGTTTTAATCAGGACAGACTCGCCCTATTTAAACGCTTACGAGTTACTTCGGAGTAGTCTGAATCGTCATGGTCAGAGTCAGCCACTCAAAATGGTTGTGCTGTCCAGCACTCGTAAGAGCGAAGGTAAAACGATCGCTGCCTACAATTTGGCGATCGCGTCAGCCAGAGCCGGAAAGAAAACTCTGTTGATTGAAGCAGATTTGCGTGCATCTTCTCAGGTACAGGCGTTGGGGGTTGCTACCCATGAGAGTGCGGAATCAGGTTCTCTAATCGAGAGTATGCAGATTGAAAGCGTTCAGCCAGCCCCCCACATTAAGAATTTATTTGTTTTGCCTAGTTCAAGCTGTGTAGAGCAGGTGACAGAGGCTTTAGAATCTAGCCAGATGCAGGAGTTGTTAAAGCTGGCGCGGGATAAGTTCGAGTTTGTGGTGATTGACGCAACCGCTTTGCGCTTCAGCGATGCGCTGTTGATTGAACCCCACACCGATGGGCTAATCCTGGTGACTCGACCCGGTTACACCGATCGCAGTAGCTTCAAGATCGTAATTGAAAAGTTAACAGAATTTAGCGACATCAAATTGCTTGGAGTTGTCATGAACAATGTCACAACCTCACATAAACATGCCCACTTGCTATCGCTGTAGTCCGCGAAGTACTTGATTCTGAGGTGACTGTGGAAATGCATAACAAAATTATTCATCACTACAGAATTATCAAACCGCTGGGGGCAGGAGCGTTTGGACAAACCCACCTGGCTCAGAACCTCAAGCTGCCAGATCAGCCCATGTGTGTGGTTAAACAACTAAAGCCGCAAAGCACTGATCCTGAATCGGTTAAGACAGCAAAGATGCTGTTCGATCGCGAGGCAGAAACCCTACATCAAATTAGAGGTCATGAGCAAATTCCTCAAATCTTGGACTACTTCGAGGAAGATCAAGAATTCTATTTGGTGCAAGAATACATTGAAGGAAAAACGTTAAGAGAAGAGTTAGACAGTCAGCAACCGTGGGATGAAAGCCAAGCGATTCTATTTTTGCAAGAAATGCTTGAAATTGTAGCGTTTCTTCATTCTCGCAAAATTATTCATCGCGATATTAAACCCGAAAATATTGTCCGCAGAACGTTAGATCAAAAGCTGTTTCTAATTGATTTTGGGGCCGTCAAACAAGCTTGCTGCGATCGTCAGCAGTCATCCACCATCATTCACAGCCGTGGATATAGTCCTCCAGAACAACTCGCTGGAATTCCAGAGCCAAACAGCGATATCTATGCGTTGGGAATGACTTGTATTGAGGTATTAACTAAAGCTGCGCCAGAATCTTTAATACAGCTTAGAGAGCTCAGAACTCAAAAAATTAGCTGGTCTGAAAGCTTAAAAATTCGTCCTGAGTTCAAATCTATTCTTGACGACATGGTGTGTATTAGCGCTCAAAACCGATACTCAAGCGCTGATTGTGTGTTGCGGGATCTGGAACGCATTGCTACTAGCTCCTCTAACAACTACACACCCACAGAGATTACTACGTCTCACAATTTACACGCTTATACTCCAACAGAGTTGAGAGCCGGTAGTACTGCAGATTCTTATACAGATATGGAGGACTTTGAACAACTGTCGGAAGCGGGTTCCCTTCCCAAAATTTTAGCGCCTCCACCGAAGAAAAAATTGAGCTCTGAAGAATTATCACGGGAATTGATTGAGTGCCTTGCAGATAAACAGAGAGCGCCACAGCCTAAAGAAGTAGTGAATACGATTCATCGATGGTTAAGAAAGAGGGTTCTGATTGTGTCTGGCTCTTTAATTTTTACGGTCGTTGGGCTGCCGCTTTTTCTGATTTTCAGTCATACCAATAAATCTGCCCATTCCTCAAATACAAACAGCAGTGAAACAGCCAACAGTCGAGAAACATCAGCCACTTTTGAGGAAAAGAGTAAATTTAAAGAACACTCATCATCAATAAAATTCTTAGCATTCGCACCCGATCGCAAGACCCTAATCTCTGGCAGCAAAGCAGGTTTAGTCAAGCTGCGAGATGTACACAATCCGTCATTGACCACGACTCTCACTCAAACTCAAAGTCAGATTTTGGCAATGTCTAGTAGTGCAAATGGAAACACTCTAGCGATCGCTACAGAGGGTAAGTCGATTGAACTTTGGGACTTAAAGCATCATAAAAAGACGAACCAAATTCTAACCCAGCAGATTGTCTGGTCACTTGCACTGAGTCAGTATGGCGATTTAGCAGCGGGGATAGTAGGCAAGATCAAGCTGTGGAAAATTCAGCCAAAGCTATCTGAAACGAAGCAGCTTCCAGATGAACGTTCTCAGTCAATCGCATTTAACCCCGCTGCTGATGTTCTTGCTAGAGGAAGCGCTGATGGCACCGTCAGAATGTTTCATCTCACATCTAATAAATCGCAAAGCTTTCACAAACACTCAAACGCTGTTAATGCTGTTGCAATTGATGTGGATGGCGCAATCCTATTCACGGGTAGCGAAGACGATACAATTCGCATCTGGAATTTACATGCACTGAGTGAACATACGTTGCCTACCATACAAGCGGATTTAGGTGGTGTGAAGGCGATCGCAAGTAGCCCGACTGCAAAAATAGTTGCTGGAGGCGGCACTTACGGCACAGTTAGAATTTGGAACTGGCACACAGGTCAGACAATTGCCAGCTTCTCAAATCATCTAACGGAAGTTACTGCACTGGCGTTTAGTCCAGAGGGCCGAATGCTGGCGGCTGGTGACAGAGAAGGTGGCATTGTGATTTATACCTTAAAGTAAATGCTGATTTTTTGAATTAGGGATTTAACCGTATGGCAATTAGGAATAGTCAGCTATTAACTCACATCCAGGAACTAAAACAGCTAATTGCCGAAGATTTTTGCCAAAGTCAATTCTTTCAACAGATTGATCAAGATTTAGATCAAATTATTGATGATTTAGGGTCAGAAAAGCTAGCTATTCATTTTCTGAGTAGTGATCGAGACTTAGCAAACTCGTTTCATCGTCTCCTAAATCCTAATCAAGATCTAGAGCAGAAATATCAGTTTCGGTTTCATGAATTGCCAAATCAATTGCTACAAAAACAAAAGTCTGTACGTCCAGCTTTTTTGGTGCTGCAACCACTAGAAAACGAGGTTAAACAGACTCGTTACACACTTTCATTAGAAGGAGCATTAATTGGACGTGAACCTGAGTGTGATATCTACATTCCTGATCACTATACCTGTGTGAGTGGACGGCATCTAGAGGTGCATGGTTACTCAACAAACGACCATGGTTCTCCCGATCAGTGGCAAGTCCAAAACTGCGCTGATTGTAGGAATGGCACCTATATTAATGGCGAACTACTTGTTGGCAAGCACATTCTAGAATCTGGCGATCGTATCGTCTTGGGTGACAGACTTTCAAGCTCCAAAAGTCCTCAACTTATGTTCGAGTGTCCACCTATCTCAGATGAAATTTCGATCGAGGCTAACTACAACCCCTATAGAAGATTAGTAAATTGCGACATTCTATTTCTGGTTGTAGATTCCAAAGGCGAAAGCTTAGAAGCAGAAAAAATATTACATTTAGTCAGTGTTAACGCTGAGCTTAAAGCGTTTTTGATCACTTCAATATATGAACCGATCGAGGTTTTCCAGGTTACTCAGCAAGAGAAGTTTCCTATAAGTTTAGAAGCTCTAAATCAGCAGTTGGCCTCCATAACTGAAAAACAAAACAGTTCTACTAAGCTTCAACGTATCTTATCTCAAACTATCTTAATCACTACTGAAGTTAGCCAAGTTTTTTCGAACAAGAAAGAAAAGCTTGAGCAAGAGATTGAGAAAGTTAAAGCTCAGCAATTACAAGGACATAGAAAAAGCATTGAAGACGTATCTTTACTATCAAAAGCAATTAATGAGCAAAAGATCGGATTGCTAAGAGCGATCGAGTCTTCAGTCAGCCATGCAAAACAAGATTTACTAGATGATTTTTTGGCAGATAGTATTTTACAGAAAATTCAGGAACTTGTGGATAGCTTAGAAGCGCAAATCTTCAAGCAAGAAGGTAAGAAATATCTAGAACTAAGAGCTAAAGGGGTTGAGTCAAACGTAAATGACTTCATTGTGCAATTCTGCGAAAGTGAACTGCTGAAGTGGGTCGATGAAGAATGGAGAAAGATTCTTAAGGAATATGGTAATGGCGGTTTGGAAAGCTTAGTAGAAAGCTCAAATAGACTGCTAAAGAAAGTCTGTGCAAATAGCAACAAAGACTTCACTGTGAAAATTAAGCGTAGGCTTGAGCTTGAAGGAGCTTTTCAAGCTTCTCTAAGAAGAATACCTGTCAGAATTGAATATCAGCAAGAGCCGGCTTGGATTTATTTTTTCAAGAGAATTAGAGGTTCCGTCTTTCAAGTCATGGGTATTTTATTTCTCTTCAGTTTTCTTGGTGTCAGCAGACCTAATATTATCAGAACCATCAACAAACAGATCTCTGGCTCTTTATTTTTGTCTATTGTTGTCCTTGGCATTATTACTTGTTTGACATATAATTTGTATAAAAGCTATCAAAAAAATAGAGACTTAGAAATTCATAAATCAGCAGAGAAAATTAGACAAGACCTGAAGAATTACTACTACAGAGTAGTCAAGAATCACTTTGTTGAGAGGATAGTTCAAAGATTAGAAACTCAGTTAAAAGAAGAAATTAACAGCTTTGATGAGAGCATCAAAGCTTTCTTGGATATCACTAGCAGAAGCTCTGTTGTAACAAACCATAGTCAGGTAGATACTAAAAGCTATCTGAGAGATTGTCAGGATCAAACTAAGAGATTAGAAAAGAAATTGGGAAATCTGCAAAGAATCAAAGACAAACTCCAGAGGCTTCAGTCGAGATGAATCGGTTGTGTCACAAGTACTTTTTAATGACAAACGAAGCATCTCGTTCGCATTCTATTAAACATTAATTCCAAAGAGTTCTTCGATAAATTTGGCTTGAGATACACTTTCCCCTGATATGTTGAGATTGCGGTAGACCGATGTCCCCAAGGTTCTTCAAAACCGTAAAGCTGGTTGTGTCGCAAAAATGGTAAAGTAGGGAAGCCTAATTTTCTCTAGCTTTGCTCTAAATGACGATTGATTCCCTGTTCAGGTGGCGGCACTTTTTGCCTGAAATCATCTTGCTGATGAACGTGCGCTGGTATTGTCGTTATGCCTTGAGTTATGGGGACTTAGAAACTGTTTGTAAAAGGTAGTTAAGTGGGTTTGAGCCTTCTCATTCGACGGTTGTTTGTTAACCTCCGTAGCCTCAACCGAATCATGACCACGTAAATCATGTCTTCATGATTCTCAGGCAGAGTTTCATAGTCTCGTGGGTAGTGCTCTTGCATTCTCTAGCCATGTCCAAGTCCGTTCAACAATCCATCGTTCAGGTTCAACTTGAAATCCTTTCCTTGCGGTTGGACGTTGACTCAACTCAACTTCAACTGAACGCTGTTGCTCGGCAAAAAAGTGTCCAATCAACATCGCCTCGATACCCTTGGTCTGGGTTGTGCAGCAAGGAAGTGTGGGTTTGGTAAAACAGAGGGGTAATCATCAGGGAGCAAACCGATGAAATGCCTGTTCTGTGATCACCCTCGATCACAGAACAGGCATGGAAAAACGAGTAAAGGCAGCCAAAGGTATCGATGCTGTAGCTGCAAGCAAACGTTCACCGACACCTTCGATACGGTGTATTACCGTCGCCAAGTCACTGCTGAGCAAGCTCGAACCCTGCTCCAAGCCCATAGTGAAGGCAGCAGTCTGCGAGGAGTGAGCCGAACCAGTGGATTAGCTTATGGCACCGTTGTCAGCATCATTCGGGCCAGCAGTACCAAATTGATGCTCCTATAGATGTCAAGTCCTTTTTTTACTCTAAGCATGACTTACATCTAGCACTTGGGGCGTTGAGCATGTTTTGCGAATGAGGTGATAAATCTCTCGCGCCACATAACGTTTGAGACAGCGAATAATCTCTCGTTTCGACCGTCCTTGTGCTGTGCGACGGGCAACGTAGTCCTGAGTCGGCTGATGCCATCGCATCCGCACAATCACGACGCGAAACAGCGCAGCATTGGCTTGGCGGTTTCCGCCTCGGTTGAGGCGATAGCGCTGGGTTTTGCCCGAAGACGCGGGAATCGGACAAACCCCGCACATCTTGGCAAAGGCGGCTTCGGAATGCGCACGCTCCGCATTGTCGCCGAAGGTCGTCAGCATTTCGGCAGCCGTATCGGGTCCAATGCCAAAAGCTTGCACCAATTCGGGAACTGCTGCTTGGGTGAGCGTTGTGAGATGTTGCGTGTGCATTTCAATTTCCTCATGCAACTGTAACCATCGTTTTGCCATCGCCGCCAAGGCATACTGCATGGCAGCGACAGGCGTATCGAGGGGTCCAACTTCAAGTTGTGCACAAGCGGCAATAAGCCCAGATGGAGGCAAGGGTTCCAACTGGGCTCGTAGCTCTGCATTTGCCGTGATGAGCACCGCTTTAATCGTGACCATGACTTGCGTCTGTGCTTTGACGGCTGTATCTCGTGCCGCTTTGAGAATTCGGAGCATTTCCACCGCCCCATCCGCTGCTTTGGGAACGGCTGTGGCTTGTCCAGCCAGCACTTGACGAGCCGCATCTTCTGCATCGAGCAGATCATCCTTGCCTTGCAATCGCTGGTGACTTCGACGGCAAGGACGGCTGACTTCCACCACTTTCAGTCCTTGACGCCGTAGGAACTGACTCAAACCCTTGCCATACGACCCAGTGCCTTCCACACCAAACGCAGCGACCCCGCCGAACGTCTTTGCCCACTCCAGCAATTGTTGATATCCCGCTGGAGTAGTGGGTATGATGCGATCTCCTAACCGTGCACCTAAGCCATTGATAGCAACTGCAGCATGCGTGTCTTTGTGCGGGCCAACACCGATGATCACTGCATTCGGATCGGTCGTGAATTGTGTCATTGTTCACCGCCTGGTTGAAGAGCAGAACTGCTTGCAGGACTGGGGCAATGGACAAGACTGCGATGAGACTTTATTCAAGACAGGCTCCTATCAGGTCACGATGCCCAAACCCAACAAGCAACAAAGGTCTTTCTACTCCCAATCGACAAATCAATGCAAAGGCACAAAGCCGATCAACTTATGGGTCAGATTGGGAGTAGAAAGACTCTTCTATCCTCGCAGTCAACTTAACGGGATAAATTCAAAAATTAGCACGATGATCTCCCAGTAGCTACGATCGCTTAGATTATGCAGTAGGGTTCAACTCAACAATCTCCTGCTAATCTTGAAATCGTTGGCGCATCTGTTCACGATAGCGATTCAACTCAAACTGAATAGCTAATTTCTGATGTTGCTAGCTCAACCGAAATCTTAGGGCTGCATCCCCACCAATACTCAGCAAGATAACGTTCCCAATCAAGCGCTGCAAGGAACCCTAAACGCTCAACAGATAGGCTGCCGCGGTCGGGGTCATTGAAGCTGTTATGCAGCTTCGGTCTGTAACTGATCAGCAAGTTCAGTAATCTTATCTCGCATTGCAAGTTGTCTAAGCCAGTGAATAGGTATGCCCGGTTCTCCGTAATATGCTCCAGCCACTTGACCACAAATAGCAGCTGTTGTATCTGCATCATCACCCAGGTTGGTCGCAGCAAGGATTGCTTGTTCATAAGTTTCCGTTGTCCAGAAACACCAAAGCGCAGCTTCTAAACTTGCTACAACATATCCCGTGCCACGAATATCATTGACTCGCTTCCTTTGATAGTCCCCACAAGCAATGGATTGAATGGATGGAGATGCGATTATCTCTAGGTCATTTCCAAAGAGAATCTCTGTTTTGCTGGCTCCTGAGAGTGCACGGAACAGAATGTCCCCAAACAAACGACTCGCATCAATGCACTCTGCTGCACCATGTGTTGTTCGAGAGCTCTCACCGGAAAAGTGTAGAACGTGATCGCGAGATGGGAAATAAAACATTGGGACAGGTGCGAGCCTCATTAGACAACCATTGCCGGCAGACCTTGGATTAGTGGAACCACTAAATGGATTGCCAGATGTTTTGTATTGATACAAGGCTTGACGGACTGTATTCCCAATGTCTAAGCAGTCGCCAGTACTGCTTAGATAACCGTGTTCATACCAATTGCAGTAACGATTCATTTGATCGATGGCATCAAATGCACCAACCGTAACTAGGCTAGTAGCTAGGCACAATGCCATCGATGTATCGTCAGTCCATTGACCAGGCTTGAGGTTAAACGGACCTCCGCCAACCATGTCTGTCACAGGTGAGAATGAACCACGATGCTGAAATTCGACCGTTGTGCCTACGGCATCGCCTACAGCCAGTCCTAACAGACACCCTCGAAATCGTTCTGATGAATTCATAGGAATTATCGTTTTCTCTCGTCTAATGCCAGACTAACTTTTGATTGACCCAACTGAGAAACTTATATTTGCATTCCTACCAATATCTTGGGATGCATAACGGCAAAACGCAGCGGCAGATAACCTTGAACTCAGAACCAGCGGCTTTCGTACGTCCGCTACCGTGAAGTTATGTTAGGTGTGACGCAGCTTGGTAAAGCGGCGAATCAGATAGGCTGCAAGGAAAAAGAACGGTGCCCAGCCCACGAGGAAGAGAAAAAACGCGGGCGAAAACGGACCCGGCTGGTTACCCAGGTAGGCGCTGGTCGATGGATCGTCACCCTTGAGTGCAATGGCGATCGCTGGCCCAAACCCCTGAAGTGCACCCCACCAACTAAAGGCCGCCAAGCAGCTCATGCCAAAGCGATGTCGTGCCACATCCGTCGCACGATTATTATCCGAGGACGAGGTGGTTCGCGCCATGACAATCACGATGAGGGTGAAGGTCCAGATCATCCACAGTGCACCCGTCCACGGATTGAGGCGCAACGTGATGATGAGCGTGAGGACTAGCCCCGTCAGGACGAGCAAACTGGGCACCAACAGATCCGCCGTCTCCCCTGACTGTCGCCGGAATACGCGCGGCGGCATGGATTCTCGTAGGAGGTAGAGGAGGCAGAGACCCACGAACAGGAAGCCCAGGCGTGCCGGATAGGTGCTGGGCATGCCGTAACCTGCATATTTCGTATGGTTTTCTTGCACGAAAAAGCAGAGTCGAACCATATCAAGCACGATACCGGTGAGTGCCACGATGACCATCGACCACCCGAAGAAGCGTCCGGAGCGCATGTGCGATTTACTGCCCTTTCGCGCCGTGAAGGACACCATCGCCGAGAGCGGTGCGATTGCTCCCGTGATGATGTGAAGTAAAAGCATCATCAAGAAGATGGAGTTGGCAAAGGAGCTTCCGTAAATGACGGGCTTGTGATGCAAGAACGTTGATAGCACGGCTCACTCCTACTCTGACTGCACATGGCTTACAATGACGGCCTTATGGTGATTTTACCAGCCTAACGTTTGAGTTCAGCGGCGACCTACATCTTTGTATCCACACCAGTATCATTGCTCTTCCGTTGCATGCCGTTATGGGGGTACGGGACTGAAATTGAGTAATACACTTGATTTCGGAACTCGGAGGAGGCGAGTGACGACTTTGCATGGGCACGACATCTGATGTCTGTAACAATATCGCACGCACCCGCCTCTTGTCCCTGCTTCAACTAACGAACTCTCAGGGCTTGGCGTTCGTGAACCTTGCCATAACACTTTCGACTGAAGTTCAGGGGATTCGAGCTGTATCTCAACCAACTTCTACTTCAGGGTGTGAGTATGAAAAAGTCTGCTTCGCCAGTTCATGAAACAGCCCCCCTTCCTTACGCTGCTTACATTGGCATTGATTGGGCAGATCAAAAGCACGATCTTTGCCTGTATGACCCAATCAGTCAACAGTTTGAATTTTCCGTCATTGGCTCCCAACCCGAAGCGATCAATGCCTGGGTCGAAGGATTAAGGAAACGATTTCATGGGCAGTCAATTGCCATCTGTACAGAGCAGAAACGAGGACCGTTGATTTACGCCTTGTGCAAGTACGAGTTTTTGGTCCTACATCCCGTCAATACGCTCCTGGTGGCGAACTATCGTCAAGCGTTTTCTCCCTCTCGTGCCAAGTCAGACCCTACCGATGCTCAAGTTCTGGTAGAACTTTTGCTCAAGCATCGGAATAAACTCAACGTTTGGCAGCCTAGTAGTAGCAAGCTACGGGCACTCCAGCAGATGGTAGAGAATCGACGGATGCTCGTGGCAGAGAAGGTTCGCCTGACAAATCGCCTCACTGCTGCCCTCAAAGGGTATTACCCACAAGTGCTGGACTGGTTTGAGGACAAAGATACTCAGGTCTTCTGTCAGTTTTTGACGCGCTATCCCAGTCTTAAAGCTGCCCAAACTGCTCCCGCAGAAGAACTAGAGACGTTTTTCAAGTCTCATCATGTCGTGCAGACAAAGACCATTGAGCGCCGGCTTGAACAAATTCAACAGGGAGTTGCGTTGACCGATGATGTAGGCATTGTAGAACCACTGCAACTAAGAGTTGCAGCCTTAATCGCCCAGTTGCAGGTTCTTTTACCCAGCATTGCCACCTTCGATGCCAAAATTGGAGAACTGTTTGACTCTCACTCCGATGCTGAGCTATTTAAGGCCCTACCGGGTGCCGGACCGCAGCTTGCACCCCGATTACTGGTAGCGTTCGGGGAAGAGCGTGCACGCTTCCAAAGTGCTCAAGACTTGTTGTGCTACAGCGGCATTGCCCCTGTTAAAGAAAGTAGTGGGCAAAAATCGTGGGTGCATTGGCGCTGGAGTTGCCCCAAATTTCTTAGGCAGACGTTTGTAGAATGGGCATTGCAAACGCGCAAACACTCGTTTTGGGCAGAAGCGTTTTACCAGATGCAACGGCAAAAAGGCAAGACGCACCAGGGTGCGATTCGAGCGTTAGCCTTTAAGTGGATACGCATTGTCTTTCGCTGCTGGCAAGACAAACAGCCCTATGATGAGGTGAAATATTTGATGACATTGAAACGCAAAGGTTCACCGCTCGTACAAAATCTGGCACTCACAGAAGAAATGAAATAAGCGTCAGACAAAATCAGTAAAAGTGTGAAAAGTCGCACTGTATTGAAAACAGAATTGAGTTAGAAAATAAACTCAATCCTGAAATACTTGTGCTGCAATTTTCTTTACAGAGAACCGAAAATAAGAACCTAAGAAAAGACGAAGAAAAGAACACAAATCTAAATTAAAAATCAGTCCTCTTGACTGAGTTGGACTCAGGGCATATTGTTAGCCTGCTGCAACCTCATGGATAACATTCATCACCGCCGAAAGCCTTCTGGATCAGCCAAGTACCGATCGAGATCAGGGTCTTCACTGGCTCGCCATTGCCTATCAATCAGTTCGTACTCCTCGCTCAATTCAGCGCGAATGGTCTCTAACAGAGCATCCACAGCCGCATTGAAACGATCACACTCTTCCTGCCGCCAAGGACCTGGATCTGGTGGGTAAGTCCAGTTTAAGGCTGTGTCATGCCACTCGGCTAGAGCACGTATCCTTTCTGAGGTTTGAATGCTCAGCCCCAATGCTTCAGGTTCAATTAGACCAACATCAAATTTAACTCTTGCTGCATCATTGTCACACCAGAACGGTGAATCACAACCCCAATCGTAGAAAAAACGAATTTGGTATTGACGCTCTGTCATGATTAGCTACACCCATTTTTTGCATGAGGGATTGAACAGTTTTGACTACCCAATTCAGACCATGAACCATTAGAACGACAATGCTGGCAAAACTAGCAACTGCCAGGAGAAAAGTCATCTTGCTTAATCCACCAAGCGTTTAGAGGAGATGGGGAACCCAACCCCAATGTTATTCCTCATGTACGTTCGCACGTTAAGTGTCGCAATTCGCAAATTGGTGTCGTTTCTGACAATTTTTAGCATTTTTGCTACGATTTCGCAGGTTAGTGTCGCCAATTAACGCAGTCTTGCTATTCGCAAATTGATGTCGCTAAATTCAAATGCTTTTCGATTCGCAAATTGATGTCGCTTTTTATGTAAGCACCCAGTTTTTGACTGTAAAGGATTGGTTGTAAGGCAGGCGCTCCTTTCAGTCCTCCATCAAAAATATTAGAGACCTCTAACCTCTAGGCTCGCAATTTTCACTCAAGTTTTAGCAATACAAACTTTCAGCCCACCCATTCATGGGAGGCTGATCGCAACCAAGCCAGGCGACGTACGGTCGACAGTCTTCAAACTTTCAGCCCACCCATTCATGGGAGGCTGATCGCGACTCCCAGCGCTAGAATCCTTGTCCTGTAAGCTCTCCAAGCTGCCTTTTGGCAAACCTAGATAAAAAGTACGCTCTCGACTTCCTGGAAAACTTACTTTGGCAAGCCTCAACTGAATGAAAGCTTTACCGCTAGAGGATTTTAGAGTTTTGACGAACCACCCAGGGATTTTGCCCTTGCTTCGGTTTGCCAAAAATGTTTGGAGGACTCCTCCTTGCTCGGAGGCGATTGGGTAGCCGCCACTCCAGTCACATCCTCTGCATCAATTACTTGATGAGATAACGCCCCTGTACCCTCACCTTGTGAAGGCTTGACTCACTTCTGCTGGGTGCGCACCTACGCTACAGTTGAAGAACACTCTCCACAACTACAGCTTCCCATCCCCACACAAATCTCGATTTGAAATCTGCACCAGAATGGCAGTCAGCGAGCGGACAGCTACCAGGGTCGGAAAGTACAGTCGTCTCAGGACGACCAAACTGACCCGCATTTTTCGCAGTTCAGCGGCTCAGAAAGCTTGAACTGCGGCGCTGTTGAATATATTAACTTGTCTAGGTTCGGATGTACTGCAAAGCTGGATTATTTCCTAGCACGAGCATGATAAGCTGCGATCGCGATATCTTTTGCCTGTGCTTGGGGATTGTCGTGGATCGGCTGAAATCCTGTTTCAACGGTCATACCCAGTTGATTTGCTTGATTACAAATCGCGTCAATCAGCCTGTTGTAGCTCCAACGATGAATCGCCTGACGGTACGCTTTGGCGTATTGGTTTTGTGCCGCAACGGAGCCGGGACACCTTTGTTCTGCCTTGGCTTGGATCTCACTGGCGAGTAAGTCTCGCAGATGTTTCAGGTTTGGCACAACGACACTGCCTGCCCCATACGTGCGAGCAAGTTCGATGATCGCTTTCGCTAATAGCCGGTCCACATACTGCCCCAGTTCTGATTCTGAGGGTTGGAACGTTACCCCTCGCTTTTGATGTTTGTGCCGTTCTCGGCTGTTTTGCTGCTGCCCGTGACGGTGACGGTTGAGCAAGCGGTAGTGATCGCCGAGCAAGGTACGAGGTGTTCGGTAAGCCAGCACCTCTCCAGTGCTGCCGTTCACAACCGCGACGCTGACCGGGGTTGCCAGTCCAATTCTGATTCCAACTAAAATTTCGGAATTCCCTTGATAGGGAGCTTTGCTGGGGCGTTCGGGTAGATGCTGCAAGCGCTTGAGCGTCGAGTAATTGCGAGGATCTGGGTTGGCATGAGCCAGCTTCTGAAGGACTTTCGCTACTTTCTCCTGTTGAACTTCTAGCGTGCCTTCTGCACTCATTAAGCGGACATCGAAGGCGCAGTGAAGGGCAAGGTGGTTCACGTTCCAAGGGTCGCCCTTACCCTTACCTTCTCTCCAAGCCAACATCGCTGAACTGAGCGTCAGTAAGCCTGCCGGATACGTCTCCTCATTCGCTTGATAAGCTTGCCAATCCTCGAGAAAGCGGTGGAAGAAGGGCAGTTGACGTTGATCGCACGCTAACTGAAAGGGATACTCTTTACAGGTTTTGAACCATGCCTGGAGGGTTGGATCGGCTGCCTTAAGATACTTATCGACACCATTAAAGCTGACGCTGATTCTGCCTTTTGCGGTCTTACGCCAATAGATGTCTATCGCACTGCCATAGAGAATGGGATAAGGCAACGATGCGGGACGGGTAAGCAGTTTGACTTGCCAGTCCCTGGCTTGAGCAACGCTCGCCGGAATCTGCTGCGTCGCGATCTCCAATGTCTCGAGAAACTCTTCCCCCGTTAAGTCCCGTCCCTTGGGGAGACGCGCTTGGAGTTGAGCTTCCAATTGCTCAACTTCTTTCTGTTTTTGATGAATGCGATGGGCGAATTTCTCCGGGTCTTCTTCAGTCTCAGGAATTTTGCCACCACTTTTAATCAGATGCGCGATCGCACATCGAGTCAGGGAGTCGTCGGTACCCTCATAAGTTTCAAATAAACGAGTTAGCAAACTGGCAGGGTTGGAAGAGTGGCTCTGCGATCGTACCTGCTGGCGCTTTTGTGAGGTTGGATGAGACTCGGCACTCAGTTGCCTGAGAATCGCTTGTGCTTGCTGTTGGAGCCCTTCAAGCGTGGAGTTGCTTAGTTCCAGGAGTTCCGCATCACTTTTAACCACATTCAACCAGCGCTGCTTGCCATCGAGGCGATGACGGCGGCTCTGCTGAAGTGATAACCATGACTCGTAGGTGTACGTCACCATCAGGCTGGCAGAGGCGTAGAAGCGTCCAGGTTGACCTGGATAAGTGGCTTTAAGCGGATCACAAAGTGCTTGAACTGCCCGAGTTGGGAGGGTGCCTCTGCGTTGCCAGATTTCAAAGTTTGGATGCTGGCTGACTTGCTTGATCAGGTCATTAACCAGGGGAGTATTGCTGCTAGCCATGAGGTGCTAGAGGTGACGACGGACTGGTTCAGCTGCAATTAGGCGACAGTGAATAGTGATGATACTCATAGCTCGCAAGGCTCCACCATGACGGCTGCTAGAAAAATTTGAGGCGTGTTAGAAAGTAGTTCTTGCGTACTGTTATTCTATGCGGGTATCATACCGGAAAAATTGTCAGAATGGCAATCTAATTGGTATGGCACTTGCTCCTCGAATCCCCTCTCCGACACACTGGTATGCGTTACAGCTGTATCTGCAATGGGCGCACGACGAATTGATGGAACTTGAGGAGTTTTTGCGGATTTGGGATGTATCCCGGGAGGAGTTAGCGTTCATCTGCGACTGCTCCCTCACCACAGTCAATCATTGGTTTTCACAGGGAGAGCACCGCAGATTTCCCAGTGAGAAGCATCAACAGAAGCTGGCGCTAGCCCATCATATTTGGGTAACGCTCGAGTCGGAGCCAGAATATTTACAGAGGTTGCGACAGATGTATCACACGAAACAGCGGCGAAGGCAGGAAAAATAGGAACTTGCCGTCTGGCAAGTTTTTCTTGTCAGACGAATTAGTTCAAGTGTACTTTAACTTGTGGTCTATGGTTGCAGAAGCGCAATCCTTAGATTGATCGCGGGCTGCAAGAGATAAAACACTTGAATGAGAAGCTGTGAATATGCATGCACCAAAAGCCCTTCCCTCGATCTGGGTCACTGGGTTGTCTCGGTTAATGGCGGATGAAATGCAGTGTGCTTGGTCGGTTTGGTTTCGGACATACTTTCGATATGAAAAGCTCAATACAAATTTTGATTCTGCTAAATGGAGCGCTAGCCATCGGACTTTAGTGAACGAGCGCGTCAACATGTTGGAAGCAGAAGGGTATACCGTTTATGTTGAAGGGGAAAATCGATTTGAGGTATTGGGCAGAGAGTATTTGGTTAAAGTGGCTGGCAAGCCAGACATCATTGCGCTTAAAGATGGTCATGCTTGGGTTGAAGATTGCAAGACTGGGCAAAGAAAAAATTCCGACCTTTACCAAATGCTGATTTATTTACTATTGCTTCCCGTGAGCTTAGCTCCCTGTCAAGGGCTTTCCCTGCAAGGTCGATTGATTTACCGGGATGAGGTTGTGGAGATTCGGGCAACTCAAGTGAATCAGGATTTTCGGGCACAATTTCGCGCCGCGATCGCCATCCTTAGCAGTACAACTCCTCCACGCAAGGTTCCCAGCTTCCAAGAATGTCGGTTCTGTGATATCTCGGCTCAATATTGTTTAGAGCGTGTGGACCATGAAAATCCACACACCTCTTCGGAACATGGCTTGTTTTAGCGCTGGAAAGAAATTCCCTTCCAGCGTAACCCTTTATTCAAATACACATTTAGTTTGATAACACTGGAACTGTAGCGGCTGGTGAGTTCTCAACAGTTGCTGTTTTTGCTGGTTCTAGGATGAAGTATCCCTCGATCGCAGAAGCTTCCGGTAGTGCTGCAACTTTGTGTTCAAATTCGGTGGGGGTCAGCTTGTGAGTTGCGAGCATATCGTACTGAGCCACATATCCCTCAAATACATTGCTGCGAGCAACCAGTTTTCTCAGGGATGGAATTATCATCGTTTGTTCTTTTTCCAATCCAACTCCAACATTCTTGTTTAAACCCGAACCGCTATGAATCATAGGAATCCAGCCCTTCGAGTACCAGGATTCATCCAACTTGCGCCGCAAGTCGTCAATCCAGCCGTAGCTCTTAACATCTTCATTCGTAAAATCTAGCCAACCAACCAATTCAGTCACCGCAACTGCATCGACAAAATCACTGGCTAAGAACCGCTCTGGATACTCACCGATCAAGATGTCCTTGGCAATTCGTCGCCCCTGAGTTTGCCAAATCTGATTGGCTTCTTGGACTTCATGCTGGGCGACATCTGGCATTCCTAACTCAGCTGTACAACGGACCTGAGCCAGTGCAGTTAGCGCGAAATACTCCTCGTATGCCATCGCTGTTTCGATCGTCTTTGCATTTAACAACAACTCGCGATACCGCATATTGATTTCCGAAAGCGATTGTCGTGAATTATGCAGAATCGTATGACGATGCTGGGCAGGAGTTTTATCTAATTTCATCAGGGCGTCAAGTGCCGCAAACAGTTTGGCGCGTTCACTACTTGCCAAAAAATGCTGAATGTCTTGGATGTCTTTCTGAATACTTTTGAGCTTGTCATCAATCTTATTCAACTTGTTGTTGATTGCGATAAAACCAACGCTGCTGACGACTAAACCTAACCCGGATAGAACAGCAGTGCCTGTAGCAATTTGAAGAACTTGTTGCGTGGTTTGTGACAAGCTTCCAACCTGGGTTGAGAGTTGTGTGAGTAAGACGCTATTGTGTTGCACAGCATCTTTCAAATTCGCCATCTGCATACTGTTGATAATGCCAGGAATGAAGTTGAGCCCTGGAACAAAGTTGAGAAGTTGGGAACTGGCTGGGAGGAGATGTCGCACAATTTGTCCGGCATGTTCGGTTCCGGCTGCCCACCGAATGACTCCACCATAAATCTTGTATTGCCCAGTTGCTATTCCCATCCACACATCTGGTGGGATCATTCGAGTGACTTCCCAGCCTGGAAACACCATAATCTTACCCTCAAGAAATCGTTAGTGTGGAACATGAAAAGTGTTCACGAAAGCTAGTGTTCCTTGGAAGGTGCGATCTCTAACCCATCAAACGTTGAGGATGAGTCCCGTTCAGTCTGCCCAGTCTTTACATAGGGTTTCTGCTTGTTGGATGACGGTCTGAGTAGCTTTTTCTTGCTTATCCGGGGGGTAGCCGTATTTGCGCAGGAGGCGTTTGACGATCGTTCTGAGTTTGGCTCTGACAGTTTCCCGTTCGGTCCAATCGATCGAAACATTGCGGCGAACGGCTTCCACTAGCTCACGGGCGATCGTTCTCAGGGTTTCATCTCCCAATACTTGAACGGCGCTGTCATTGACTTCCAGAGCATCGTAGAAGGCAAGTTCGTCTTCGCTCAGTCCCAAATCTTCGCCGCGTCGGTTGGCTTCTCGCATCTCTTCGGCGAGTTTGATCAGTTCTTGAATCACCTGGGCGGATTCGATCGAACGGTTTTGATAGCGTTTGATGGTGTTCTCTAGCATCTCGGAGAAGTGGCGAGACTGCACGACATTGCGACGCGATCGAGTTCTGATCTCGTCATTGAGCAGTTTTCGTAAAACTTCAAGTGCCAGGTTCTTCTGAGGCAGGTCGCGGACTTCGGCAAGGAATTGGTCGGAGAGGATAGAGATTTCCGGTTTGTCGAGTCCGGCAGTGGCGAAGATGTCGATCACCTGATCTGAGGCAACGGCACGGGTGACGATCTGGCGTACGGCAGCATCTAGGTCAGCTTTGCTCTTACCGCCTTCAACAGTGTGTTTAGAGAGGGTCGCTTTGATTGCCTGAAAGAAGCCCACTTCTTCTTGGATGGCGATCGCTTTATCTTCGGTGGCGCAGAGGGCATAGGCTTTGGAGAGTTTTGTTACCTCTTGAATGTATTGCTGCACGCCGTCTTTGGATTCTGGACGCAGAATCCAGTCGGTGGCTTCACAGAGGATGGTGAGGCGTTCTGGCGGGGTGCCGGTGGAGAAGCGGGAGTAATCGTAGCCGTGAAACATTGCCTTGACGACTTCGTACTTCTCCTGCATCAGGGCAACAGCTTTTTCGATCAAAATGCCCGTTTCGCCGCGATCGCCTTCGGTATAGTCCCTCAAGGCGTTCTTCGGGTCTTCCGCGATTCCGAGGTAGTCTACGACTAAGCCGCCGGGTTTGGAGCCAAAGACGCGATTGACGCGAGCGATCGCCTGCATCAGGTTGTGCCCTCTCATCGGCTTATCGATATACATGGTGTGGAGGCAGGGGGTATCGAAGCCAGTGAGCCACATGTCCCGGACGATCACCAGTTTGAGCGGGTCGTTGGGATCACGCAAACGGTTAGCGATCGCATCTCGTGCTTTTTTGGAACGGATGTGGAAACGGAAGTTTTCTGGATCGGAGGCGCTACCCGTCATGATGACTTTGAGGCTGCCCTGTTTGTCGTCTTCGTGGTGCCAGTCGGGACGGAGTTGGATGATCTGGTTGTAGAGGTCTACGCAAATGCGGCGGCTCATGCAGACAATCATGCCTTTGCCGTCCATTGCGGTGAGACGGTTCTCGAAGTGCTGGATGATGTCGTTGGTAATCTGAGCCAATCGCTTCTCGGTGCCCACCATTGCCTCAAGCTGTGCCCACTTGGACTTGAGCTTTTCTTTGGTGGACTGCTCCTCACCTTCCGTGACATCCTCAAATTCGGGGTCAATGTAGGGCTTTTCAGACTCCTCTAGATTAATCTTGGCGAGGCGAGCTTCGTAGAAGATTTTGACGGTGGCTTTGTCGTCTACTGCCCGTTGGATGTCGTAGATGTCGATGTAGTCGCCGAAGATTTGTTTGGTGTTCTTGTCAGTGGTTTCGATCGGGGTGCTGGTGAAGCCGATGGAGGCGTTAGGCAGGGCATCGCGCAGGTATTTGGCGATAACCATAGGCGGTGTAGGCTCCTTCTTGCCCCGGTTCTTTGTCCTTGGTTTTGACGACTCGCGCCGACAGTCCGTATTGAGAACGGTGGGCTTCGTCTGCGATGAAGATAATGTTGCAGCGCTCGCTCAGCATCTCGTGCTCTCCGTCCCAAGCGTTGGGACAAAATTTCTGGATGGTGGTGGAGGCAACCTAAAGCTTGGTTTTGAGATCAACTCAATCTTTTTCTAGAGATTCAGCTTCGTCTCATCAAGATTAGCCTCGAAGAGCTTTAAGAAACTCCATAACTATTCTATAAGCAGGCTCATAAGCTTGAAAGGCTTGTTCATGGGGTTGAAGTTCTCCATGTAGCAAAGCGTTGCGCATTGCGTAAATAATTTCAATTAATGCACAAAAAAGATGTTCAGCGGTACATCGAAATTCTATATCGCCGGCAGTAATTATTTCTGACCTGGCGGCAAATAGATCAGTCATGGGGCGGGGATTGCAAAGTCTATAAAGTGCCAGAAGTTTGTCCCGTTGAGTGACGCTTAGTGTGACAAAATCAGGATGATTCTGTAATTCTTCAATATTGTACTTATCTTGTTCGATATCGCACTTCCTTTGAGTTGTATTGGCAATTGACCAAATACTGCTCTTCCACTTGCCAGATGCTTTATCAACATGATAGTGAAATCTATTAAATTCTATAGATTGTGGAGTGAGTGCTTCTCTCCCTAAAAAGACGGATCGAAATGAAATTCTTTCAAGCACATCATCTTTAGTAACCTCTATATGGAAATTGTCAAGACGAACATGTAGATCTCTAATGAGCAACTTGAATTTCTGAGCGGATTCATCATCAGGTAAATGGTTACCATTATCATCCACTCTAATGGGTTGGATGAGTGGCATGATCGTACTTCGAACATGATTTGGTCGGTTTTTAACAAAGTGTAAACCATCGGCATCTCTTCTTTGATTAGAGGCTTCACGGTACCAAGCATTAAATGATGCCCAAGCTTTGACGAAAGGACCGATATAATCAATCTCAGCACGGTCTAACCATAGGCGAGCACTTTCTGGTAATTGAGGCATAGTTCAATCCTCCGCCTCGTCAAGAAATTGAATAGCTGCTGCCTCACTTTGCTCAATGGCGATTTCGACAGCACGCTTAGAGGTTTGAAGCAATTCGTCAGCTTTCCTTCGTGCTATTCGAGCGTTTGAAATAGCATTACACACTGCTGTTTCGGTATTTGAATCTGGAGGAGAAAAGGGTAACGTAAGAAGATTTTTTTCTGAGATCGCTGGATACATACTGGCACTAGTATGAAGATCCATAAGCTCACAAAAAATAGGCATTCGGAGATAGGTCAATAAAACCTCAGGGTTAACACATTTTGGACAAAGCACTACAAATCCAGACGAACAAACAAAACCTTCCTGATGGTTTTCGATTAAAGCAGAGAGTCGTCGAATTGGTCGAACTGTAGAAGTTATTACGTCACCAGAAAAAACGTGCCAAGCAGCGCGGCTAGGAGCCTCTGAACGCTCCATTTGAATACTTGTTGTCGTTCCCTCATTTGTAAGGTCACTAATCTCTATATAGTTAAATTCACCTGGTATTGTAGAATCAAACTTTTCACGACGGACATGGGCTACATCTCCAATTTTCAGACCCTCTCGTCCTAAAATGCCGATAAGTTCCTTTATACGAGGTGCGAAATATTCAGAATCGAGGCGACCTGTTTCTCGTACAAGCCGTGCTTTAGCTGTGTAAGCTAACGGCAAAGGGGGCGACCATTCATTAAGACCAATGCTATCAGCCAAATATGTTTCAGCGCTGCTTTGATGTGTGAAAGAGAGATGGCGAAGTTCAATTGCTTTTTGAAAGTAATTTCTTACCTTATCTTGAAATGTTAAGCTTAGTCTCGGGATAGGTAACTTACGCGCATCGACAAGTCCTAAATGTTCTTGCACATTTCCTTGAAACTCGGCATCCATTAGTGCCATACCGAGAGAAGAACAAAGAAAAGCAACAATATACTCTTCATGAAAGAGCTTGCGTCCATGTTGTGAAAGCTTAATAGCTACTGTATCTTGGCTAACGTTACAACTTGGCAAGGTAATTAACGCAGCAGCGGGGTAAGCAGTTTTGGATATTACTATATCTCCTTTCGCTAATGTTGTTGCTGACTCTTTCAAATTAGCTTCATCGCTTATCCATGCTGTAGTGTTTTCATTGATGAGTCCGTTCTTAATGTCTCCAACTCGAATAAAAGGAACTCCATCTCCAGGTTCAGTGTAAGTATCTGCCTTGATATCGAAGATTCCTTTCCTAAGAACTGATGTTATTTCTCCAAGTCGCTCAATATCTCTCTGTTCAATATAAGATCTAGCTCTAACTGCCGCTTTGCAAAAATATTTTGCATCGAGTCTTAGTTTCTCTGACCGTTCAAAAACAGCACTCTTTGCCATCACTGTTACATCTAGCCCCTTCAATAGCTCTGAAAACCGAGTACTATCGAAAGGGCTTATTGAAAAAAACTTAGATTCTCTTTCTTCGCAAATTCAATAAATGCCTCAGCAATACCATTTTGCGTAAGTCCCTCATGATTAAAGAGATCATGCGCGACAATAAAATGTCCATGCTTGTCACGTTTAAGTATGCCATTCTCTTCAAGATAGTTTTTTTGACCCCGGTTATTTACCGGCTCAACACGCTGTGTAGCGAAGAAGATATCGTAGTCCTGAACTTCAGGGCAAAGCGGTCCAGCGGATAGATTGCTATTCCATTTCTGAACAAACAGAACACTTGTCTTTGTGCCTGTATGGGGCTTGAAAGAATTTGGATGGAGACCAACCACCGCGAGAATACGGCATCGATCCATGATAAACTCGCGAACACATTTCTCGCTTGCGTTATTAAAGCGACCTTGGGGCAGAACAATTGCCATACGACCACCTGGTTTGAGGAAATCTAGATTTCGCTCGATGAAAAGAAGATCGCGTCCAACGGCTTTTTCAAGTTTGCCATTTTCTTTGTGCGCAAGGTCATAGGGGGCAAGCATGTCGCTTTGCTTAATATCACCGGCAAAGGGAGGATTTGCCATCAGTACATCAAATTGAAAGTTTCTATAATCCTTATCACGCACCTTCTCTCGAATTTTACGGAGGCGTGAGAACCCAGGACCGTAGGTATCATTCCAATCGTCCTGCTTGACTGTCTCATCCCACTTCATCCAGTCAAGTGTGTTGAGATGCAGCACATTAGTTTCTCCATCGCCTGCAATGAGATTCAAACAACGAGCAACTCTCACACTTTTTTCATCAAAATCAATAGCAAAAACTTTCTCCTTTACATAATCAATGCAGCGCTCCGGTTTCTTCTCCATTGTGAATAGATGAGACTTTGGAAGCCCTAAATCCTCAATGATCTGTTGCCAAACATGAAACATTGAGTGCACTGTAAAACCAGCAGATCCACAAGCAGTATCGATGACAGTTTCGTGTTCCTCTGGGTTAAGCATTTTGACACACATATCAATGACCCATCGAGGAGTGAAGTACTGCCCCTTTTCACCTTTGGCTGACTTGTTTACTAAGTATTCGAAAGCATCATCAATGACATCCAAGTTAGAATTAAAAAGTTTCCACTCCTCTAGGGAGCCAACACAAACTTGGAGATGATCAGCTGATAGCTTAATACGATCATCATCTGGGAAAACGCCATGCCATTTTCTGCGTGCCTCGTCAAAAAGTGCCTGAATTGCTTCTTTTAGCTGAGCCGCTGTATTGTTATTTCGAAAACGTAGATACTTGTAAGATCCGCGATAGCAAGCCATCTCATCATAGAGCTTCGTGAAAATGAGCTTAAAAACTTCCTCAAAGACATCAACACCAGCATTTGCTAGAACTTCATCCTCGAGGTCCACGATAAGATCGCGTAGGGAGCGCGCTTTTTCTCCCTCAGTCTCGCGTTTTTCTTCCTTTTCAAGAAGAGTATCAATAGTCCAGGGCTGGCCTGCAATATCTTCGATAGTCTGATTTACCGCTGGAAGCTCAGGTAGCTCGACAAAGTAGTTCGGGTTTTTTCTATGCCAAACTATTGTCTGGATGCCGTCACTCCAAAGTGCAAGGGGTGCACCAGTAGCATGGGTATAGGAACGTAGCTGTTCCTTACCATCCTTTAAGTTAACTTGCTTAACTTCAACAATCGCAAACGGAACTGTCGGACGGTCAGCGTCGAAGATAACTATATCAGCTCTTTTTGAAGTATCTCGACCAAAGGTTATTGGATATTCAACAGCTAAACGTTTAAGAGGATAGCCATATTTTTTTATTAGGCGATAGATCCAAAGTTGACGAACTGCTTCTTCCGGTTTGGCAAGGACATCTTTCTTTCTTACAGGGCAATGAAAATAGAGACGATTATTTTTCTCGACAAGTAGGGACTCAAGATCAACAAGTTCTGGACTGTTTTCCATTGATTTGACTAATTGTTCTGTCCCTGCTGTAGCAAGTACCTCAATGATTTTCATACTGTTTTCCTTGCTATTCCTAATTCCGTTTCTGAGCAACTTTGGGTGCCACGAAGGTGGATTTGCCAGGACGTAGTCTGCCTTCAAATCCTTGTGCAAGTCATTGGTGAAACTATCTGCTTGGCGATCGCCAATATTGCTATCAATTCCCCGAATCGCCAGGTCCATCAAACACAGTCGCCGCGTGGTTGGATTCGGCTCCTGTCCATAGATGGCAATATCGCCCTTGCGTCCCCCGTGTGCCTCCACAAACTTCTCCGACTGTACAAACATACCGCCTGAGCCACAGCAGGGGTCATAGATCCGCCCTTTGTACGGCTCAATCATGGCAACCAGCAGCTTCACCACCGACTGCGGCGTATAGAACTCCCCACCGCCCTTGCCTTCCTTCTCGGCAAACTGTCCCAGGAAATACTCATACACCCGCCCCAGAATGTCCTTCGAGCGGCTGGCTGAATCCCCCAAGCCAATCTTGCTGATCAGATCAATCAGTTCCCCCAACCGCTGCTTATCCAGATCCGGTCGGGCATACTGCATCGGCAACACGCCCTTCAGGCGTGGGTTTTCCTTCTCGATCGCTAGCATCGCCTCATCAATCAGCTTGCCGATCGTCGGTTGCTTCGCGTTCGCCTGAATATGCGACCAGCGCGCCTCCTTCGGCACCCAAAAGACATTCATCCCCAAATACTCATCTCGGTCTTCCGGATCGGTGTAGTCCGTCTCTTGCCTCTTCTCTAGGTCATCGTAGAGTTCCTGAAACGCATCAGAGATGTATTTGAGGAAAATCAGCCCTAAAGCGACGTGCTTATATTTGGCAGCATCCATGTGACCGCGCATTTTATCTGCCGCAGCCCAAAGCGTTTGCTCAAATCCCAGGTTTGACCCATTGCCATTGTTGCCGTTCGTTTCTTTTGCTCGCGCTCTCGCCATATCTACAGCCTTATGATGCTCATCGGCTAGCTTCGACCCGTTGTTCAGCAGAAGCCAGCAGAGAGATTATAGTCGTCTCGTAGCCTAACTCAACCTTTTTCGTAGGCTGCTGAAATCTGGTAAGCCTCATACTAAACATTCGGAATATCAAGTTTTTGGCTTGCAATTAGAGCCGGATCAAGCTTGCAGCGTTTTCAAGTCTGCCATTACTGAGTTGATGCCCAACTTCAGTGCTAAATCATAAATCTGGTGGTCTTCATTCTCGGAGATAGGCTCCGGCAAGTGCTTGATCTTGAATAGGTAATCCGGGTCGGAATACTGCACGGACTTCGATTCCAACATATGTTTCCACCAAATGCCGCGATCGGTGAAGGCAATGCCATCCTTGCCGTTGTTCCAAAGACTCATGTCTATCACCGCCAGAATTCTTTCATCGCGATCAACTGACGCAAAGTCAAACAGTACATTCGTCAATTTATCTAGTGGAATATCTGGAGCAACATAAGCCTCGTTGAACTCCTCCCGATAATCACTCAAGTACTGCTTAAACGTCGCAATGAGAGGATGTTCCGACTGATCCATGACGGTATACAGCAGAGGTTCCACCTGACGGATTATTTTGGGCATCGCATCTTGACCCTTTAGAAATTGCCAAACCCCTAATCCCACACCAAACGCCACTAAAGCTGCTCCGCCTGTCATCACACCGATTCCACCCATTGTTGCCATCGCCGTACTCATGGCAGCTGCACCCGATAGACTTCCTGCGGCTCCAAAAGTACTCACGGCTGCCCAAGCTGCTCCAACCGCTGCGGCACTGGCAACGGTTCCCGTTGTGGCTGCGATTCCCAAATTCCTCAGTTCCCTGCCATCCATACCTGCAACCAAACTAATCGAAACCAAGGCAGCTGCACCGACTAATGCCGCTCCACCAGTTGCAACTGCCAATCCGCCTAGCATCCCTAGCCCACCTGCTGCAACTGATCCACCACCTAGTGCTGCCAGTGTTGCGTTGGTAGCTGCTGCTCCTGTGAGAGAGCTGATGGCAGTTCCCGTGCCAGCTGTCACGCCCGTTGCACCAAACACCTGCGTTAACGTCGGAATAAAGTTCGCCGCCAGTTTCGTTGTCTGCTTCCCAGTTTTGAGATACTGCTGTAAATCCGCTTCAACCGCGCCTTCGTCTTGCTTAAAGAATTGCTGGCGAGCCAATCGATAAATCGTCTTGCATTCCGGGGAGATATCCGAAAAGTAGACTAACGAGTCTAGTGAGCCAAGGGTATATTCATCCTCAACTTTTTGCCCCAAACGTGCCTGGTTATAAACCGTCAGGTATTTCTGCTGAGCCTCTCCAACATAATCGCTGCGCCGAATCAGTGTCATGATCACCTCATCTACGGTGAAGGCTCGGGTCTGAGCACTTGCGATCGCATACCGTTGCTTCAATGCGAGTGGCAGTTGAATGTTTTGCACGATTGCATCGACCGCAGTCAAATCATCAAAATCGTCAGGGCTAGGCAAGGGTTCATTGGCTCGCACGTACTGATACAGCCCCTTCAAGCGCAGTTTCTTTTCATCCGGCAAGTCTGAAGCGGCAGTGGTTTCCTCAATCTGTTTTTGCAGGGCAATTAACCGGGAATTTTGACTCCCCAGGCGATAGCGATCACGAATGACTTGACCGTTTGGATTCTTCTCTAATTCTGGTGCACCCGCCACAACAATGTCCAGAATGTCCTGAGCATGGCTATCCACAATCCAATTTCCTGCCTTGATTTGAGTGTAGGCGTCCTGACATCGATCGCGGGTTCCTGCCATCAAGGAAGCCGATGTAAGGGCAGCACTGATTGCGGTGTCGAAGTCGATCGACGAGTCGTAAAGGGTATGCACAACAACAGTTGCGTTTTTTCCATCCAAAGCTGCCTGTTTGACGGTCAGCTTGACACCCTCACTACAGCCAGCCGGAATTTTCAATATCTCTGTCTTGCCAGACTTAAAGGTAACTGGTTGCTTCCCGCCTTTCTGAGCAAGTTTGTCTCCAATGAAAACATGGTACAACTCGGAGCCTGAAGCGTCTGCGCCAGTGCTAGTATCCGCAAGCGCAGCCTTGGGAAGGACCATCTCTCGGCTCCAGAAACCAATCGTACCCGCAAGCAAAAGCTGGATGAATTGACGACGATCGAGACTCAATGAGGCGTTAGGCGATCGATTCACAGTAGTCATAGAACAGAATTGACAACTTCTTGTAGAGAGTTCCCATCTGCTATAAGGCAAGCACTAGATTTCACTGCGATTGGTTTCCAGTTTCACCCATGACACTGCCTCAATTTGAAGCTGAGGCGTGTCCTAACCGAGTCTCATTCAACCTTGATCTATTGAACTTCTCCGATACTGTCTTTCGGTTTCGTCTCCGCCAATTGCTCATCGAGCGACTCCGCATTCATCAAGCCGCACTAGCTCCCTGTGATCGCTAATACTCAACCATTTTTCTTGCTTCTCTCCTGGTATTTCACCATCGATGTAAAGCGCATTCCACAGTGATGACATTTCCCATCTGTCCATAATGCCGGAATCTGGAAGGGGCGCTTACAACTGGGGCATCGTTCCAAAAAGCGCAAGTTGTGATGTGGACAAACCGCAACCACATCCTTGTACTGCCATTCCATCCGATGACAGGGTACCTCAGAGTAGCAAGCTCCACACAGTCGAATTGGGCGAGGTTGTAACGTCATTCCTCGGTGAGGCAACATCGCTTGAAAGCGCGAGGAATCTAGATTGATGAGGTGCGCGATCACCCCCAACTCCTCTTCAGTTGGAAACGGATTGAAGTAGAGCTTTTCCCAACGCGCTGTCACTGCACCGATGCCTGCTGCTTGTCCGAGCGAATAAGCTGAAGGCAGGCTATTTGCCTTGAAGCGCCTCAACCGTCCTAGGTAGTGACTGATACTCTCATGCTCCAGGGGTTCCACATAACCGAGTCGAGGCGCATTCTCGTCAGGCTGGTTCATCGCAAGCTATCCCTTAAAAAAATCTATTTCAACCCCCACCCAACTCACGGTTTCTTCTCGCCTCTGGAGGGATATAGGGTTTGCCATACCGGTTGGCAATGTTGCACAGAATTGCCTCATCCACCTTCCCATACCCCTTCTTGAGCGAATGTAATACCGCCTTTGTCAAAATCTTGATCACAATCCCCATGTGGGCTTGAGTACTGGCTGCCAAAATCTCAAATAGCCTGCCTTCTGACAAGTTAGAAGCTTGCGGCAGCGCCAGAATGTCGTGCTCGATCGTCCTTAGAGTCTTCTGGAAGTCTTCATAGTCCAGTCGATCGAATTCAAACAACGTTGGAAAGCAGGTCAACAAATCGAAATTTTGCAAGCTGTTGTCGAGGTCTTGACTCCCGATGAGAACGATCGGCACGCCTGACTCCTCATACAGCTGTTTCAGGTCAAACAACGCTTCCCGTTGCAGATTATCGGCATTGTCAATCAGCAGAAGCTCAATTTCGAAGAGTTCAAGACATCCAGCTAATCGAGCACGCAAGTCTTGTCGTTTTCCCCGTGGAGCCGCATGGTTAATGTCTTTGAGAATTTGTGAAAAGAGCCGCTTAGAACTGGAATTTGTCCAGGCTTTAACATAGGAAACCCGTTTCCTATCCTCTTCTCGATAATGTACGGACGATCGACTCTTGCCAGCTTCTCTCGGTCCAATTATCCGTCCGCAGTGCTTCAGTAATCGCAATTCGTCCAACCAGCGGAAACATTGTGAGGCGCGATCGGTCGGAATAAAAGCCGTCTTGAACAGTTCCTCGATCGCTGCCGTTTTGACCAGGACATCAGTTAAGTCAAGCTGAGGAGCAAGAATCTCTACCGGAATCTGGATCGCACGCTGAGATTGTGCCATATCCTACCAAATTCTCTTCAGTGTTTGATTTTTGGGAACCACGATTGGATGTCGTTCTTCGGCTGGAGAGTTAGAAATATCAGGTTCAACGGGTTGTGGAGGAGAAACCGGAGACGGGGGTTTCATCTGCTCAGGAGTCACCCTTTCTGGCAACAGTTCCATCGATTCAGCAGGGCTGACAGATTTGCCTGCCTGTTCTTTCCGTAATTCAACGACTTTCGAGTTTTGCTTGCTTTTGCCACGCAGTTTCTTCTGCTCAGTTCGTTGTCGCTCTTTTTTCTCCTGCTTGCGCTGCTCTGCACGTTTTTGCCGCTGATCCAGCGCTAGGAGACTACCATAACTGGAATGTTTCCGCTTGGCAGTGCTTCGCAGTTTGTTCAGTTGTTTTAGCTCCTCCAGGCTCAAATCCTGCGTGTCCATGTTAATGGCGTGAGCAAAGCCGATAAACTCCTCTGCCTCATCCTCACCCGTTGCTTGGCGGTAGACATACAACGTCAAAATGTGGTCAGGGTCGTACCTTAAGGTCACATACTCGCCCTTCAACGATCGCAGCTCTTCACAGCGGTAAGTGAGGGTTTCAAAGTAAACGGACCCATGCGCCTGAACTACGCGTTGCTCCGCTTTCATCAAGCAGAGGTCTAAGTCGTGTTCAGCCAACGGCTCAGGCAGTTTGTTACCCATGCCTTTCAACCAGCGTTCAAAACGAGTATCGCGTGGGTCTTTCGGATAAGGCTCATGATTATAGTCGCGAAAGAAGTAAACCGCTAAGATTAGGTCGAGATCCTCAAGAGTGAGACAAGCTTCCTTTTCTGCCCGTTCTGCGCCACCCTCCTCCTTGGAGATGTATCCCGGCAGGGGAGCTAAAACCTTAGTATTGATCGTGTTGAAGATCCGCTCGACAATGCCCCCTTGAATCGGACGATTTCGTAGTTCACACTGAAACCCCAGCTTTTTCCCAATGGCTTGGATAAGCTTGGAGCGACTCAAGTCTTTGCCCCCATCGGTGAAGAAGTATCGGAGCGGTGCGCCATAAATATTCGATTTAGTTAAAACTTCCTCAAGCTCATACTCGGGTGAGTACTGCTTGGGCAAGATTGCATGTCTGAGCGTTAGCGCAACTTCATGCGCTCCCGGCTGTTTGTGCCACAAGTGATAGCCAATGACGCAGCTTGAGAAGGTATCAACAACCGTCGTAAGCCAAGGTCTCCATGACAGGAGCTTGCCCACTTTATCTACTATCCGAATATCAAGCTCTGTGTGGTCACACTGAACGATCTGGTTGCTGAAATCCGCTTTGAGCAATTTCCCATCCCGCGTTTCCACCGCCAGCCATGAGCCTGAACCCGGATTGCGGATTTTCTGCCTCCGTTTCCGACGTTCGACCAGGGGTTTCAAAATTCGATAAATCGTTGCTGGGTGGGGATAGTCGCCTTCTTCATGCCGCAAATCGATCACAGCATGGCGTTGGACTTCGCGTACCACATCGGCAGGCTTGAGCGGATGCTTATCCTTCAGGCTTTTCTCGTAAACCTCGCGGATGTAGTTCACCCAATAGTCGTGGATGCGATGCTGTCCTTTATCGGAACGCTCAACCCCAACCGTTTCGCGTAACTGATCCTCGTTATATTGATTCAGTAATCGCTCGACCTGACGAGTCGAGATATCTAGAGTTTTGGTCACCGCTTGCTTCCGCTCCGTCTTCACCTTTCGGTTAGGCGACTCTGCTAGCCACTGAATGAGGCGAAACCTTAGTTTGTCAGGATCGGACGATTCAATCAAGATTTGGGATGGGTCTATATCGAAGGCACGATCGCTCAACAAAACCGCATCGAAGATTTGTGAGTCGGAATCTAAACAAGCAACTTGGCTTTCGTCCATCGGAGATTGCCGTATTTCTAGTGTTAGTGGTAAAAAAGTACCATTATCTCCTTGACATGGCTAGATGCTGGGACATGAAATTTGTGAGTCATGTCCCAGAGCTACACGAAGGCAAATGCTTATAAGGTGTGCAACGCTCGGATCAGAAAAAAGGTTCATCAAGGGATGAACCTACAATTTGCAGAGGCAGCTTTAAGCAGAAATGACATTTATTTAGTTTGCATTCACAGTGACAGGACAACTCACTATGAAGAGTCTGTGAACGATAAATTGTCGATTTGAATCGGCGGCGGAGACAGGGACTACTAAGAATACTCTTATTCCATTTCCACTGAATAAACATGGACGACCAACAATCCATCAGTCGGTCTGGGCTCTTCATGGGTACTAGCTTCCACCTCAACAGAAACGCTCGATTTGTCTCACAGAACATTCGAGATTTGGGTGGAAAGTTTCAAATCAAGATGATGGAACAGACGAATGCTCCCATTCCCTGTCGAGAGGGATTTGCGTTTGAGTATTTGGATGCAATGGATCAGCAGCTTCATTGGGGCGGCGAAGTTCAGGTTGACGTTTTAGGAGTGAATGGAAAAAACTCCCCTGATATTCAGATTCGCGATCGTTTCTCTGGCAAACTCATTCGAGAACAACAGCACAAGCGCAGCGCAGGACTGGCAGACAATGCTGCAAAGAGTGGTAGATACGGAGATCAGAACATTAGAACCCCTAAACAGCAGGCTCAACCCTCTAAAAATCCGAAGGTTCAAGAGTCCAATGTTTCTGCCAAACAAGTTTCGGAAGGCGCAAAACGTCCTCTCAAAGCAATTCGAGAGTATCAAGTTAAGAGTGCGATCGCAGAAATTGGTCATGCTGCTGCAACGGGTGCGATCGCAGGAGGCACAGTGGCAGTTCTACTGTCAGGTCTGACACATCTTTTAGCGGTAGAGCGAGGAGAGATGGAACTTGATCAAGCAATCATTGCTACGTTTCTGAATGGTTTAGAAGGAGCTTTAACAGGAGGTGCTAGCAGTGCTGCATTCGCCTCGATTCCTGCCTTCTTTCCGGCATTAATTCCTGTTCTACAGATTGTCTCTGCTCCCTTAATCGTTTTAGGTGCCTATCAGCTAGTGACACAAATTGGACAGATTCTTGATCATCATTCATTCACACAACGCAATGTGGCTCTTCAGACTGTTCATCACCAAGAGTCTAAGTTTTTTAAGGTTCGCACTCAACGAGTCGCCAACTATCTCTTAAGCTAATCAACTCAAACAATTCTCCCTCTGCTATGGATATCGATCAGGCTCGTCAACTTCTTCGGGACATCGAAGTTTTACTCTACCAAGGGTCTCACTGGGATTTATTCTGGCGACATCTCTCTAATGAAATCCGGGTGGCGGATGTCGATGGACCCTTTCACGAAGCTTGTGCAAAACTGGATGCACTAGGTGCGCTTGATGCAGATCTAGACCAGTTTCTCAACGACTTCATTCGGGATCAAATTAAGCGATTTTATGAACAGCTTTATACAGCCCGCAACTGGCATCTGATACACGGGTATGTTTACCGCTATTCTGACGTTTTAGCATTTGTAAAAGAAAGCCAAGTCTTGCTCGATCTACTCAAAGCCAAAATCGAGCGGATTCACGAAGCTGCTTATGAGACTTCCAATGAATTAGAGGATTATATTCTCAACCAATCCAAGACTTCTCGTGTGACTGGCGTTTTACTCATTGAGGGCGAGCTATCGGTTTCTCTATCGGTTTCTTCCTAATCACGGTGTCGAGCTTCAGAATTAGCTGACCGTATGCGCAGGATGTATATCACTTTGGTGTCTCATAGCCAGAACCCGTCTGAAATATAAAACATTCTGTCAATCTGTGAAGTGGAACGCTGCCATCGGTGGTGATCGCTTTGTCTATTTCAGAAAGGCGATCACTCTTATGAAATTTGGCTACATGTCAGAAAAAGCGACACCTTAATTTGCGAATAGTTTCTTCTAACTAAAGAACGGCTTATCTGAGCTTTTTGAGAACGAGATCGCCGGCAGGAAAAGCAACTCTAAAAAAAACGACACTTAATTTGCGAAGAAGTTTTTCAAGAAAAAACGACATCTAAATTGCGAACTCAGTCTTACGACACTTAATTTGCGAATGCTTTCAAATGTCGCTCTTTTGGTAAAAATTCCTAGAAGGCTTTTTGAACAAGCCTTCTAGCTTGTTATCTCATGCGAAATTGGGTTTAAGATTGCGACATTTAATGTGCGAACGTACAGTTATCAGTCGGTACGTTGCCGAGCCTGAAAGCGGTTTAGCCTCGTTGTTGCCGTTGTAACGCTTCGTTAAGTTTGGTTATTTTTGACTATTATCAGGGTTTTTCGGTGAAGCGTTGGTGATGATTTGGTGATGACCTCTAACGGTATGTCATGGCTAAAGCATCGAAGGGTTCTGTTTCAGTTCAAAGCTTCCAGAATCGATTACGGCTGTACTGGCGCTTTAATGGCGATCGGTACTATTTCACGTTGGGCTATCCAGACACGGCGGAACATCGCAAAATCGCCAAGCTCAAGGCAGCACAAATAGAGCGAGACATCTTGCTCGAACGATTTGACCCAACCACAGAAAAATATCGATCAGGCGTACAGGCTGCTACGGTTTCCTCACTGCGAGAGATTTGGGAGAAGTTTGTTGACTACAAGCGACCCCAAGTATCACCTTCTACGCTGCGATCGCAGTACCGACCGCAAACCAACTACGTCCAACGTGCTCCGACTGACAATCCGATGGAGGCGTCAGTGGTTTGAGATTGGGCAGTGAAAAACATCCCGCTGGATTCAGCAAAGCGACTGCTAAAGGCGCTAAACCAGTGTGGCGAGTGGGCGGTATCCTCTGGGCTGATTGAGCGCAATGCGTTTGCAGGCATGGCGAGAGAGATTCGACTTCCGAAGAGTTGGGAAGACGATGATATCGATCCTTTTACCTGTATGGAAAGGGATCTAATCATTAATCAATTTAAAGATAATTATTACTACAAATACTATTCAGATTTAGTCCAGTTCCTATTCAGAACTGGCTGTAGACCATCGGAAGCATTGGCTCTCCAGTGGAAGCACATCGACAGGCGTTATAACGCCATCTCATTCCAGCAAGCTCTGACTTGCTCAGAAAATGGATTGCGAATTAAAACTGGCTTAAAGACTCAAGAGAAGCGGACTTTCCCATGTAATGAAGCGCTACGGGAACAGCTTCAGGTTTTGCGCCGTAAGGCGGCTGGGTCGGATGACTTACTCTTCCCAGCGCCGCGCGGAAAATACATTGATTGGAGTAACTTTGGGGCACGGGGCTGGAAAACCATCCTAAGCGAATGTGGTTTTCGCTATCGCAACCCCTACCAGACGAGGCACACATTTATTACGTTGGCACTAGAGAACGGTATGAGCACGCAGGATGTAGCGAAGATCTGCGGCAACTCACCCGATATGATCTATCGCCATTACGCCGGTGCCAGTCGATCGATCGCGGTTCCAGATTTTTGATGTCGCTTAAACTCCTCAATGGCTTGTAGGTGGGCGTCGGGGTCATGACGTGTGGCAGCCCAAATTTCTAATAGCTCTTTGCGGTAGAGAACCACGCGAGAGTTAACCCTCACCCAATGGACGCCTTCAATCAGGTCTCCTTGCCGACGTTTTGCCTTGAGGGTTGCCTCACTTAAATGGCTAACGATCGCGGCTTTGTCTTTTTTGATCAGCGTGTACTGCTTACTTGTTTGCGTTGCCATTAGCGTTCCGGTTGATTAAGATTTGGCTCGATTCTGCGGTAGTGGCCTGCTGTAGAGGTGAGGAAACCCTCGCCCTCTAGCTGTTTAAGAGCGTCTGACACCTCTCCCCACCGTAGATTCCAGTGCTTTGCAATTTTGGCGGGATAGCCGCGATCGTTCTCCTCAAAGTACTCGCGAACCAGACGCTTTATTCTCCAGTCGTCAGGCAAGGGCTGCTCGATCGCTTTGCCGTTTTCGCCCGTAAATGGATTAACCATCGTTCTCCTCCCTTTCTCGCTCTTGGTCAATCTCGATCGCTCTAACCCGAAGAGTCACCATGACTCCAACAAATAGCGAAATTGCAATGGTCATGATGCTCCTCCTTTAACGTGTGGTCGAAATGTCCAGTTGATCCGCTCTCCCACCGGCTTAGCCGTCTTTGAAACTTGGTGAACATGGGTCGATTGAC
>NZ_JCACCM010000053.1:0-49724 GCF_059501405.1 Myxacorys sp. | reverse complement strand
GTTCAAGGATTATCGTACTTAATTTCGAATATTCCCGGTTAAGTTGACGATACCCTCAATGCCTGCCTTCACCACAAAAACTGGCTACGATTCGCAAGCTATGAACGATCGCCTTGCAGAAGAGTCACAACTTGATAGGAGTGCAACATAAAGCCTAGCTTTTATTACACCCTGTAGAAATCGTTAAAGCCTTCAAATTGCGGCGTTTCAGACATGGGTGCCTGGTCGGAGGGAACATCTGCGGCATTAGCCTTTCTCTCAGCCTGAAGATTGCGATCGACAGGAGCAATAGGGGTGAAAATCTGAGTTGCTTCTTCCTCTTCTACAGGACTGAGCCAAACGATGCGATCGCTGACCTGCAACATCAACTCATCGGTTTCCAGTTGAACAAAAAAGTTCTCCTGACTAAATGCGATCGTCCGAACCGCTTCCCACCCTTGCGACGTTAGGACGAGCAGTGGAGCTTGATCCTTTTTTTTGCTGTAATAAATGCGCCAAATCTTCCAGAGTTGTCTCACTTCTGTACTGTTTAGCTCATATCCAGGCGGAATCGGGCGACGCTCATATTCCACAAAGCCCTTTTCGTTCACACTGATGGGAATGTAGCGATGTTCGACTAGAATTCGATTGATTAGCTCTTGATAGGTAGAAGATTGGCGAACTAACACTGAGCGAATTTGACCGACAAGCTTCGCGGTTGCTAAAAGTCCGCCTTTCTTGGACAACAGTTGCGCCGTATCAAAAGCTGGCTCCACTCGTAGATTTTGATTAGCCAGTAGCGAGAGTTCTCCTTGAACAAACTTTTGAATTAATGCGATGTCATTATCTGGATTCATAAATTATTCCCGTTAGTCGCTAGTCCAGCTTGAGAGGCTGGTGATATTACGGTATAAAGCCGCTGATTGATATCCTTATTATTACTTAGATGCTTTGCAGCAATTTGTTGTTTCTAGGTATTTTCATTAAAGATTTTGTGTTGTTTGCAGCCAAAGCTTAGTCCCACTTCGACACCAGGGCATGTTACCTAGCTAGTACATTTACTTAAATGACAAATTTGATGAAGAATAGAAGAAGCGAATGAGAGGTGAATGAATGGGACAGTATGACCGCTTGATTCTAATGGCAGAAGATGAGCTGACGCAGTACAGCACCGATGCCCGCAAAATCGAGAAGCTACGGCGCAAAATTGGGCTTTCGGTGTCGGCGAAGGAACAACAGCAGGTGAAAGAGCAACTACTGGCTGAAATGCCGACCGATTCGTTTAATAAAATTGTAGAAACCCAACGTCAAAGCGTTGCCCTTCCGTTTTGGGGAATCGCCGGATTGGGGCTGCTGCTCGGTATTTCGTTTTCGCAACCAATCGATTTTGCAGCAACGATCGTAGGCGGCGCGATCGCAATCTACGTTCAAAGACTCGGCTGGAAGCTGCAAGCCAAACGACTCGTCATTCAGACGCTAGAAGACATCGAAGAACGAGTGCGTAAGCCAGACTGAACGACGAGACTCTCTATCGATCGCTAAGCGACGGCTTGTCCTAACTGAGTCAGGAATTGCAGTGCTTTTGCCACATATCTTGCACAGTCGTAAGGCGACGTTTCATAGAAGGATCGCCATGCAGAACCTTTAAATTCATCATACCGATCGGCGTGATCGGCATGATTTTCCAGCCAAGCGAGACGAACCGCGTGACCGACCAGAACGTCCATCACGATGTACTCTTCAACTTTAAAGTCTGGGTTTTGGGCTGAGATCGCGGCAAGTTCCATCAGCGCTTCGACATTAACTTGGCGATATTCTGGCGCTTGCATTTTGTTCAACAGGTGTTCCACTTTCAGCGCAAAATTCTTCTCTCCTGCTGTCATTTCAGTGATTAACGATTCACTATCTAATCTATTGCGTCGTTCGAGCTTGTCACCAATCACTAACCCTTTGCAATGATGAAGTAACTTCCATACACCCGGATAGAAATCTTTAGGGACACGATTGACGGCTCCTTCTAGTTGTCGTTTGCGTCGCCAATTTTGATTGGCGGGTTCAATCTCTGTTTGTTCATCTGAAACGACAACCCAATCGATGCCGCGATCGGGAAGTTTTACTTTCAGCGATTCTTGTTTAAATAACGCTTGATTCAAATCGGCGTATCCAACCAAAATTTCATGCAGTCGGGTTTTGATCTCAAATGGACTCAATCGCATCAACCGTTCGTAAGCTTCGTCTTGCGTCACGTCTAACTCACGGGCAAGATCGCTGGTCATGAGCAAGATCAGATAGCCAACCCGCAGGGTCAGCAAGCCTTTGAATAATTGGGGTTCGGCTTTAATGAGCAAACTGAGATAGACGAGGATTTCTTGAGTCAGGACGCGATCGCCATTATCTTCACGGCAAAAGTTGCGAATTTTTTCTAAAACTTCTGTGTGTGGCAACGGCTGCACAATTAGCGAAGCCTCGCTGTAGGCACGACCCACCGAAATTTGTTTCTGACGCACGAGAATGTCAGTGACGGCATCTGACAACCCGACATCCACTTTGTCGAGCAATCCTGCAACCCGACGAACAATGCTCCAGTAAGGCGAGCGTGCAGCGTTTCCTTTACTCGCTCTGGTATAGATTTCATTCAATAGATCGTGCACGGTTACAGGCGCACCCAAGTCTACCGTTGAGTCCAATCCTCTAAGACGGACTAGCGTGCTGAGAATTTCCACTTGTTCATAGAGGTTCTCTGACTCGCGCAGATTTTGAATTAGCAAGGGAAAATCCGCTTCGTAGTCTAGCCGAAACTCCTGCATAAAGTTCAACGGCTGCGTCTTCTGAGGATCGTGAGCTAGATAAAATTTTGAAATTCCAACTTCAGCCACAGAAGTCGATTCAAATTGGAAATCGTGAAGATAATCGATCCGCTCTGTACTGGCAGTGAGAATAAATTGTCGAAGTTGTCCTAACTGAACCGGGATGTCTCCACAGCGCCCTCCATGCAAATCTTGAACGAGATCTAAGAGCGCCTCTCGACCCAGTTCTAACATGTCTTTTGTGAGCAGCAGCGTTACCGTTGGTCTGCCCAAATGCTGCCAATGACGATGAATGTGCGCCATCTCGCTTTTGATGTTGGAAACCAAGAAGTGATAGTCCAACGTCAGATAAAACCGCTCAGGCTCCAGAAATGACGGCAGAAACACGATCGTTTCTCCCCGAACTTTATAGACGCGAGAGGTTGTTAAACTTCGCATTCGTCGCTGAGGACGACCCGTTAACCCAAGTTTGTCATTTCGCCCAATTTGCGTATAGGCGGCTGCGAGTTCTCTAGCGTGGCGAACTTGAATTGGTGCGACTTGTTCTAGCGTTTGCGTTTCTATATTATTTGCAGCAAGTCTTGCCTGTAATGCTTCATCTTCAGCAATCAGTACGACTTGTATTGTAGCTTTACGGCGTTGTCCTAGCCGCAGATGCCGTCCGCATGGATCAATATCGCCCACCGAAATTAGACTGTCTTGCAGCAGTTGAGCGAGAATATAAAGGCTCTGCGCCCATACAAGTGGAACGTTGTCGTTTGGGAGGCGCGTTTGAGTGTGAGGATGTTGTTTTTCGGCTGCGATCGCGCTCTCCGGCACGTAATATAATTCGGGCACCAAATCCAGTCCATCTCGATGCACCGTGATTTTAGCGAGACGATCGAGATAATCTTGCGCCTGAGTGCGGTCGCCCCGAAAAATTCCGTCTAATGCCAAATACGTAAAAAACAAAGGCCATTCGCACTCAATATGCTCAAACTGCTTCAACTCCCACGGTTCGTAGTGCAAGCGAGTGTGATCTTCTAGTACCGCTTGGTGTCCATCGCGGAGAAACCGTTTGCAGCCGTAGTTGCCTTGAAGTAAATCGATAATTTTAGTTCGGGTGCGATCGACGAGTTCAGTATCTTCGATCGCAAAGGCTGGAAACCCAATGACGCTGAGCAGCGCTGCGTCTACTTCTTTAGAGCTTGATTCTCGTGGCAGCAGTGAATCTAGCGTGACTCGGCAGCGGGCGATTTCATCGGGCAACACATGAATGACGGAAGCGCGATCGCCATGCACCCCATAAAGATCTAATCCATTCATGGCTTCCAGCGCTGCTTTCGCCATTCCAACGGAACTCCCGTTCAGTTCAGGGTTGCCGTGATTGATTTTGTTTCCCCGTTCCCATATTCCGTAATCGGGAGTGCGATAGGTTCTGCCAATGTAGTAGACAAGGTTCTGAATAAAATTAACTTCGTCGTTTGTATAGATGATTGATAGCCCAGAATTGATCATCTGTGCCAACATTAAGAGAAACAGTGAAGTGGCATCAAGCTGCAAATGTCCCCACTGATCGTCTGCTACCACAGTTGACCCGGTTGCAGTGTCGTATTTGGCATGAAGCGCATCCAAGGCGACTTGATTTTCTTTAAATTTTTCGACTTTATCGGCTTGCCGCATCATCGCAAATAACAAACCGCGCATCAGTTTAATAACGCTGTGTTCTAGCTCGTACGTGCGTCCTCGGTCGTCCCGTTTTCGGTACGCTAACGCCAAGCCCCAAACCGCCAAAATGCTATACACATTGTCTCTCACCCAAGCATCGGTATAATCGCCGTGAGCATTAACCGCCGTGCTGGCAGGCAGCAATCCTGAAATCGGATTTTGCCGGCTCAGGATCACAGAATGCACTTGCTGATAGTAGCGATCGAGCCGGTTCGCTACGTTTAAAGCTTGGTTGGTCATATTTCACCTCAAAGCGAGACGCTGAAGAACGCCTTAAACAGGTTGCCCCAAAAAATTGTCTTACGTCCAAATCTCAAAGTGCTTAGGTTTAGAATTGGTTAGGGTGGTGCATAAATATAAGAACTCTAGTTCAATCACTTGTGTAGTGGAGTTTAATAAGAACATTTCAAGTAGAGATTTTAGATTCTACCTTGAAGATGTCTGGCTTTAGCCTAGGACCGAAAATTGTAAACTGAAACTCATTGAATTTCAGAATAGATGCAGTGAATCAGCATGAAGAAAATCTGTGATCAAGATAACCCTAATTAAGTTCTGGTAGCACGAGTCGGTAGTGAGCTTCGATTTTGCCACTGTATGCGATCGCTGTTTGGCGCCTCACTTGATTTGATTAAATAATTCTTGTCTCTGGCTATTATAACCAGTGTTTACAATATTGTTGCTTATAAATCAACGTTCTATTTACCCAAACGTAGCTTACCTTATTAACAAAGCAACCTAGAATCAGTAACCCAATTGGCTCAGTCTTGTGAGATTTACCACTAAAGTCCAAAGACAACAAATCAATCGCGCCGTTGTTTAAACCACTGCTTAATTAGGTCATTGGAGCGAATTCTCCAATCGACGATCGACAGCAGCAGCAGTGGCACTCCGCCTACTTTTAAGCCCATCAGCACATGTAACACAAGAGCAATCACAATCGTTGCCCAAGCCAGCAGATGCAGTGAGTAGATGGGATGAAGTAAATCACCACTCAATAGCCAGTCTGCCTGCGTTCGGTTTCCGGTCGCGGTTCCTGCGGAGTTGCGCTTTGCGCTAATCGCAACGAGTGGCGCTAGGAGAAGCACAGTGTTTACCAGTCGGTGCAGGGTGTACCACCAAATCGGCTTCCCAACTTTGGTTAACTTCTCTAGAGAATTTCGTTGAATGAGGCGTTTGTTCCCGAAGGCTAGGCCGTAAAGCGCAAACGCTAGAACGATCGCAAATAAACCCCATCCAAGATTCGCGTGAATGCTAATAATCGTGTCAATCCTGGATAAAGGAAGTTTTCCAAAGCGGTAATCAAATGTGTTGTAGATTAGAAAACCCGATGCGATTAGCGCAAAGCGCAACTCCGCAGGAACCGCGGCAAAAACCAGCACTCCATTCGCGCTATGAAGAATTCGCAAAAATACTGGCTGATAGGGCTTAATGAGAGGCATCGTCGGGTAATTCTAAGCGGCTGATTTAGTTTAGCGTGTGGTTCTTCTAGAGCTAAGCATATTCGCTATTTGGAAGATATACAGAATACTGTCCAGAAAGAAATATATGCTGATTTAGTACAATCAGGGTACTTGCTCACAAAGCCAAACGAAACTTGAGGCGAAGCGCACAAGGTGCAAACTCTCTATTAGATTAATTTCTTAACGATCGCTGTCCCCACTTCACTGACCTATTTCTCATCTCACCAGAACGGATCAAAACATTACGTCCTACAGCTATCTCTAAAAAGTGCGGTAACGTGTTTAGAAATCTGAAAAAGATTTGTTTCCCACTGAGTAGATTTAGGTACCAAGTTTTAGGAGCAGTCACTATGACTACCGTTAAGGTAGGAATCAACGGATTTGGTCGGATTGGCCGATTGGTGTTTCGGGCAGGACTTGCCAATCCCAACATCGAATTTGTCGGCATCAACGATTTGGTTCCTCCAGACAATCTAGCTTACTTGCTGAAATACGACTCAACTCACGGCATATACAAGGGTAAAGTCGAAGCGAAAGCAGATGGCATCGTGGTGGATGATAAATTCATTCCTTGCATGGCTATCCGCAATCCGGCAGAGTTGCCGTGGGATCAATTGGGCGCAGATTATGTGGTCGAAGCAACGGGGTTTTTCACCGATTTTGAAGGGGCATCAAACCATGTCAAAGCCGGTGCAAAGCGTGTTGTGATTTCGGCTCCGACCAAAGATCCAGAGCATGTCAAAACGCTATTGATGGGCGTGAATCATCACGAATTTGATCCTGACACCCATACGATCGTATCCAACGCCAGCTGTACGACGAATTGCCTCGCGCCGATCGCGAAAGTTCTGAATGATAACTTTGGGCTGAGTGAAGGGTTGATGACCACGGTTCATGCGATGACAGCAACGCAACCCACGGTCGATGGCCCCAGCAAAAAAGACTGGCGCGGCGGACGCGGTGCATCGCAAAACATCATTCCTGCTGCAACAGGTGCCGCAAAAGCTGTGACATTGGTGCTGCCTGAACTGAAAGGCAGACTGACAGGCATGGCGTTTCGCGTTCCGACTCCCGATGTGTCTGTGGTGGATCTCACGTTCAAAACCGAGAAGGCGACGAGCTACAAAGATATCTGCGCCGCGATGAAGGAAGCCTCGGAATCCTCGCTAAAGGGCGTTTTGGGATATACAGAAGATGAGGTGGTTTCAACTGATTTCCAGGGCGATCTGCACTCTAGTATTTTTGATGCGGGCGCAGGGATGGAACTCAACTCCAATTTCTTCAAAGTCGTGTCATGGTATGACAATGAATGGGGTTACTCCAATCGAGTGATTGATCTGATGATGACGATCGCACAAAAAGACGGCATCTTGAACTAAGTAAATGCGCGATCGCTCTCGAAATGAAGGTGCGATCGCGCGTTTACAAACACGATCAGAAAAATTTTGGATAAGTAATTGAGCATCTAAACTCAAGCTCTAATCCGACAACCACCCGAACACTTCTCCGACTGTGAGACGAAACTCATTGGCAAAATCAGGCACAGGAATTTGCTGTTCTGCCACATCAAAAAATTGAGTCGGGCGATCAGCATGATAAACAAATACAATTTTTTCATATAGATCGATCATCCAACCGAGTTGAGTTCCCTGTTCAAGGCAGTGCAGAATGTTTTTAATGACTCTGGTTGGGCTTTGATCGGGAGATAAAATTTCAATTGTCCAATCAGGCGCAATTTCAAACGAGTTGGCAATTTCGCCGTTCTCATCACGCGGCAGCCTATCCCAAACGAATACTGTCACGTCTGGAACCGTTGAGCGCCCACCAAAGGTACATCGCAACTCAGGATAAGCTCGCGCAATGCGTTTCGGCTTTAACTTCAACTCCATTGCAACTGGTAAGATCCCGTTGAACTGTGCTGTGTTTTCCTTGTGGCATTGGCTTCTGGCTAATTCGACCATCAAAATATTCGCTGGCGGGTTTCGTTTCCGGCAACGCCAAAAATTCTTCTAACGTGAGAGATTTAGCGGGAGTCTGAACCATATCTATCGCCTCTCAAAGATTCTCTAGAACTCTACGTTATCATCTTCATCCGAGCCGCCAATCACCGAGAGCGGAAAGCGTTCTTTTAATGCAGGAATAACGGGACACGGTTTACGCTCGTCCAAATTCTCTGGTTTGCTCCAAGCGAAAGGAGCTTGTTTTGCCGCCGACATCCACAGCAATCGTTTGGCGCGAGTCATCGCGACGTAGAGCAAGCGAAATTCCTCTGCTGTTTTGAGATAGCCTGCGCGTTCCCAAGCTTCTTCCGTGCCGGGAATGGGGTAGTTGTGAACGATCGCTCGGATCTGCGATCTCGCTACTTCTGACAGGGTAAAATCTCCCAAAAACTGCATGAGCGGCGGCACGTAGAGCGATCCCGGAATCGTGTTTTCATGCAAAAACGGCAGAAACACATAATCCCAATCTAACCCTTTGGCTTTGTGCATTGTAATAATTGTGATCTGTGCGGGACGAATATAGCGATCGTCATCTTCCGCCTCAACGGGTTCAAACCGTTCGGAACTAACAATTTCGTTTAGCACCTCTAGCATTGCTCCTAGCGAACTCTGTTGAGTTTGCTGCATGATTCGCTCAGTCAATTTATCTGCTGTTGCTAATTCTGTTTGATCATAGTCAAGCGTGTAAGCGAGAAAGGGAATCAGTTGATAGAGCGGAAGTTCTATTCTGGCTCTCAGTAAATTGATGCAATAACGACTAGACTGTTGAACAGTCGGGGATTGTGGTGGATCGAGTGGAGAGGGATACAAAAACTGTTCGGGGAACAGAATCAGCGCGTTGAGATCTTGGTTAGGGATAAGTCGCCGTCCAACTAATACTGACAATGCTGCTTTGAGATTGTCGGACGAATGAGGACGATCGAGAAACTGCAAGAGAGACAGAATTTCGCCCGGAATGTGAGATTGGCGATCGCGCTGTCCGACTTCAAACACGCTCAATTTTTCGTCATACCACCGAGCAAGCTGTTGAGCGACAAATCGCCCTTGTTCGTTCGTTCTCACGAGCACCGCTACCGAGGTGTTGGGGTTTTGTTGAAAGAGCGCGATCGCCCTTTGCCCAATCATTTCCACGGTTTGATACACGTTATCTGGCGTGTGCAGTTCGAGTCCCAATCCTTCAGGAGCAGGATTAGCATCTTTTTGCGGATCGTTTGCGGAAACTGGATGGATCGCCTGTGGACGGAATGGTGCTTCTGCCTCGGTAGCAGAATCGGAAGGTTTGCCGTACTTACGATTAATCCAGGTGAGAACAAAATTTGCAGCGTTGATGATCGCGCGGCTGCTACGACCCGCTTGGTTCATTTCAGCGAGTCGATTTTCAGTGGCACAAGTTTGGCAGAAATCACGGAAGAAAACCGGATCGGCAGGCGTAAAGGTCGAGTTAATCGCTTGGTTTGGATCGCCAACGCGCACTAAGTTTTGAATAGAAGAATTCGTGGGATCAGCGGATAGAATTTCTAGTAATTTCGTTTGTAATGGACTTGAATCTTGAGCTTCATCTTCAAACACCGCAAAGACTTGAGTTTGCCAACGATGCTTTGGAGTTTCGTGAAGCGAATCGCGCACATTTGAATACTCTAATACTCGCAATGCTCCTAAAATCATCTCATCATAATCAATCAAATTTCTTGCTTTCAGTTGAGTTTGATATTGCTCATAGAGTCCTGCTGCGATCGCGAGAATTGAATACTCATCATCTACCTCGCAATTTCGCAAATCTTGCGGCGTCAATCCAGAACTCTTTGCTTCTCGAATCACTGTTGCGGCTAAATCGGGCAGCACTTCTGTTCGCAGAACTGATTGCCGTCGTAATCGCTCGGTTTCTTCTCCATCAAACTGTCTGCCTTCAAGCAACCGTTGATACAACGCTGGATTCAGGCCTAACCATTGCTCAACGCTAGTACGAATTAACCGATGTCCTTGAGTCGGCGTAATCAAGACTGCATCTGGATTTAAGCCCGATAGTTCTGGGTAGCTTCGGGCGATCGCCCATGCCAATCCATGCAGGGTGTGAACGACAAAGCCCCCTTGGGGCAGCGCTAATTCCTTTAGATGTTTGCGAATTTTGGCTTTGATGTTTGCGGCAGCAGATCGCGTGAAGGTGACGACGACTAATTGGTGGCGCGGATGCAGTTGATGACGCGCGATCGCAAAGGCGGCAGCAACAGCCATTCCGGTTGATTTTCCGGCTCCAGGCACGGCAGAGACAGCTAAGCGCCCGCTTTGCCAATCGGCAATCTCGCGCTGTCCAGGACGCAATGTGTTACGAAGCGATCGCAGCAGATCGTCGCGTCTAGTTGATGGAGCATCTGAGGTGAGCCAAGTATCAGCAGACATAAGCACAATAGATCACTTGCACTAATCCTACTAGACTTCCTGCAAAACTGTTTTAGCAGATGTAGCGACTGAATGGATGAAAACTAAGGTTGAGTGATTCTTGTAGGCTTAATTCATTGGAGAAAACTAGAAGCGTTATTATCTAGGAGAGCAGATTTCAGTGTTCAGCAGCGCTACTGATTTGCAAATCGCTCCCTATTTTTGTTGTGCCTTCACACTATGATTCAAGCTCTTGCACAATCGATTGCGTTTGATGAGTTTATCGCTTGGTATCCAGAAAACTCAGAGACTCGCTACGAATTGCATCGTGGGGTAATTGTTGAAATGCCAAAACCAAGAGGCAAACATTCTGATGTTGCAGGGTTCTTAAGCGGATCGCTGTTTGTTGAAATAGGGCGAATGAACCTTTCCTACTTCATTCCTAGAGAGTGCATCGTTAGAACAATTGATGGAGAATCGGGCTATGAACCCGATGTGATTGTGTTGGACAGACAGACGATCGCAGACGATCCGCAGTGGGAGAAAGAATCGGTTATTACCAAAGGGAAGTCTGCACGACTGATCATCGAAGTGGTTAGCACCAATTGGCGAGATGATTATGCCCACAAATTCACAGATTACGAAGCGCTAGAGATCCTTGAATATTGGCAGGTTGATTATTTGGGTTTAGGCGGTAGACGTTATATCGGCAATCCTAAGCAACCGACCCTCTCGGTTTGTGAACTAGTCGATGGAGAATATGAAATCCGTCAGTTTCGAGGCAGCGATCGTATCATTTCTCCAACATTCCCAGATCTGCAACTGACCGCAGAACAGGTTTTCGCGGCAGGACAATGAAATGGGCACCACGACTTTTTGATAGGTCAGGCTCAGATACCAACCTGATTAAAGTGCCAAGCCGCGCTTTTGCCTGCTGGTTGAAGCCGCTTTGCTATGCCGCCTAATGGACTAAGTCGAGCTCAGCCCTTTTTGGCTTAAAGTAGCTACATTCCGTCTTGACTAAATTCCGGCTTGACTAAGAATCATCTCTATTTCGTCTAAAGAACTTCCAATTGAAGGCGCGCGATCGCATTCGTCGCTGCTGACGATAGCGCAAGGCAGAAGCCTCTCGGCGGCGCCTACGATTGGCTCTGTCGGAAGGATCGCGAGTCATCGCTTCGGTTCCTTCTTCGTCGATGAGTTTCGGATCGGGTTCTGTTCTTTCGTCTTTGCTGAGCCACCAGTCTACAATCAAGCCGCTCGCTAAGCCGCCTAGCGCTCCTAACGCAATGCTGAGCAGCGCAGAATAACCACTCCAATATAGGCTAAGCAAAAACAAAAGCCAGATCTGCAACCCGGCTGAAAACCCTTTAGAGATGGGCTGTCTACGCACGATCGTTACCTTTGCGACTTTAGACAGGATACAGCGAATTTCAAGCCTCAGACAGGAGATTCGATGAGGGAAGAGGGATGAAAGATAATCTGCTTATCCATCCCTCATCCCTTATCCCTCCTTCCTAGCCGTATCGATCGTCTTCACCAACGGCTGTTCCTCATCAGTAAACGGCTCCATGTGTTGATTAGACAGAACATCAGTTGTTGCATCAGAGATGTCGCCTTGACGCTGTTGAACCCGTTGCTGCAATACCTCATCTGGCGCAGTGCAATGAAGAATTTCCAGGGAAATTTGATGGGTTTGAGCTGCTTGGATGACCTGCGATCGCGTGGCTTGGCGATCATATTTTCCATCCAAAATCACGGTATAGCCTTGAGCCGCTAACTTGATGCCGAGGTCAAGTAAGCGATCGTAGGTTTTCTGCGTCATCTCTGAACTGTAGAGCGACGCATCGCCTTTTGCATCTAGCTCAACGCCGCCTAAGTGCTTGCGAACCGCATCTGAACGAATCTGAATTGCTCCAGACTGACGGGCTAAGGTTCGAGCTGTAGTGCTTTTGCCTGAGCCAGAAAGCCCAGACATCATGACTAGCTTGCCTGTCTTCTGCTGCGTGTAGTGCCACGCGAGCTGATAGTAACGACTCGCCGTTTCCTTTGATTCTTGTTGTACAGCCTCTGGAATGCCCGGATCACCGAGCAAGAATGATGTGACTTTTGCCCGTACATACGCTTGACGGCTGAGGTAAAGCGGCAACACCTGCACGCCTTCCCAGTCCCCTGTTTGCTCAAGGTAGGCGTTGAGAAATAAATTACTCAAATCAGGACGGTTCCGAGCATCAAAATCCATAATGATGTACGCAATATCGAACATCACATCGACGAATCGGAAGGGTTCGTTAAATTCAATGCAATCGAATAGAAGAATTTTGTTGTGCCAAAAGCAAATGTTTCTGAGGTGAACATCACCATGACATTCGCGAATCCATTTGGTTTGAATTCGACTATCAAAGAGAGGTTTTTGCTCGGCGAATAGTTTGTCGGTGTATGCCTTCGTTTCGTCAAACTGTTGCTGCGTTTGAGCCACGCCAATGTAGTTGACGGTTTGATCGTAGTTCTCATCGATCGCTTGACGAATTTGCGCGACCTCTCCAAAGCTGAGGATGTAATCATTCGTGGGTGCCGCCTTGTGAAAATCTGCCAGGACTTTTGCGAGTTCTTCGAGGTGCTGCTCGCTCAGTTCGCCGCGATCGTACATCTCACTCAGCAGCGTCTCTTGCGGAAATTGCTGCATCTTCACGACGTACTCAACTGCTTCTCCCTCGCCATCCAAGACAAAATTCTCCCCGTCTTGAGCGATCGGCAACACATCTAAATACAACTCGGCTGCACCCCGTTGATTAAGCCGCAGTTCCTCATGGCAAAAGTGTTTGCGTTTCTCTAGGGTTGAGAAATCTAGAAAGCCATAGTTCATCGGCTTCTTGAGCTTGTAGACCAATTCACCTGTGAGCAACACATAAGAAATGTGAGTTTGCACCAGTTGAATCGGTTCAGTCACCACATGTGGATAAAACTGGGGGCGCAGCATGGACTGGACTAAAGGAGGCAGAGTTGAGGTTGTCATAGCGTTTCTTTCAGAGTTTGCGCCTTGAGCGCTAATCGCAATGGGTATTCCGGGCAAAGAGCTATCTAAAACGAAAAAGCCAGGGATTGCTCCCTGGTCTTCTATATATACACTGAATTTTTCACACAGCAGACTTATCCTGCGGGTGTGGCTGCCGCAGATTCTTCGGCTGCCGCAGATTCTTCTTCGGCAGCGTCGCTTACTGCTGCCGTGCTGACTCCCGCGATCATCACAACGACTCGATCTGACTCTCCGAGGGCTTCTACACCAGCGGGAAGCGTTAGCTCATTCACATGCAGCGCGTCTCCTACATTGAGTGCAGTCACATCCACATCAATCTTCTCAGGAATTTGCTCAGGGTCACATTTGACGGCTAATTCGGTGAGAACACTATTGAGTGTACCGCCATCGTTTTTAACGCCAGTCGCATCGCCCACAAAGTTGAGTGGAACCGTCACTTCAATCGAGCTTTGTGCCGCGATCGAGAAGAAACTGATGTGATACAAATGTCCTTTCCAAGGGTGCTTTTGCACTTCTCGCAAGAGCGCTTTGCCTTTCCAAGGCATATCTGGCACATTCACCTGAATCAAAGTGTTATTGACCGCCGCATCTCGGACGAGAAATCCGGCTTTCTTGGCATCGATCACAAGTTGAACCGATTCAGTCCCATTGTGACCATAGAGCGTCGCCGGAATTTGTCCACCTTGGCGCAGGGCGTTCGGCTTGCTGCCGTCAGGACGTTTTTGACATTCGATCGTAAGTGGCATGGTACTTCTGAAGTAGTAATTTAGATAGAACGGCGGTGTGGTCTTAGGCGTTTACAGCTTGCGGGGCGTCGTTAGGATATAACAGCGCCCGTTTTGGACCGTGAATCGGATCTTCCACAATAATGGTCTGATCGCGCTTCGCTCCGAGCGACACGATCGCGATCGGCACTTCCATTAATTCTGCCAGGAATTTGAGATAGTCGAGCGCTTGCTTGGGCAGATCATCAAGCGATCGACACTCATCGGTTGAGCGTTTCCATCCGGGCATAGTTTCGTAAATCGGCTTACACCGGGCAAATTTACGCGCATCGCTGGGGAAATCGTTGCAGCGCTGCCCATCAATTTCATAGGCAACACAAACGCGAACTTCATCCATCTCGTCTAGCACATCGAGTTTGGTGATGGCCAAACAATCCAACCCGTTGATCCGCACGGCGTAGCGCCCAATGACGGCATCAAACCAGCCGCAGCGTCGCTGACGACCCGTGGTGGTGCCAAATTCTGCGCCGCGATCGCACAGTTGAGCGCCCAGTTCTTCATGCAGTTCAGTCGGAAATGGGCCTTCTCCCACGCGGGTTGTGTAGGCTTTTGCCACGCCAATCACGCGATCGATCATCGTTGGACCGATGCCCGTTCCCACACAGGCTCCCCCCGCCACGGGATTAGAGGAGGTGACATAAGGATAGGTTCCGTGATCGAGATCAAGCAGCGTTCCTTGAGCGCCCTCAAACAAGATGTTCCGCTTGCGGCGGATCGCCTCGTAAATTTTGAGGGAGCTATCGACCACATGAGGACGCAGCCGCTCGGCATAGGCGAGGTACTCCTCTAACACCTCGTTGGCATCTAATGGCGGTAGCCCGTAGAGCTTTTCGAGAATGCCATTTTTGTGAGCGATCGCCCACTGCAATTGTTTTTTGAGGGAGTCCGAATTCATCAAATCGATGATGCGGATGCCGGTTCGCTCAGACTTATCAGCATAGGTCGGTCCAATCCCGCGCCCGGTCGTGCCAATTTTGTGGGTTCCGCGTTTTTCTTCGGAGGCAAGATCGATGACGCGGTGATAAGGCATCGTCACATGAGCCGTTTCAGAAATCATCAGGTTCTCGGTCGAAATACCCCACTGTTCTAATTGATCTAATTCTTGAATTAGAACTTTTGGATCAATGACAGTTCCGCAGCCAATAATGCATTCGGTATCGGGATATAAAATGCCTGATGGAATGAGGTGTAGCTTAAAGGTTTGATCCTTGACAACGACTGTATGCCCAGCATTCACACCTCCTTGGTAGCGGACGACGACATCTGCCGATTTGCTCAGCAGATCCGTAATCTTGCCTTTCCCTTCATCGCCCCACTGGGCACCAATTACAACTACGTTAGCCAAGGGTCTTTAGTGTAATAGAGTTTTCAACAAACTCCCATTATCTCATTAAATTGGCGAGTGTCAAATGGTCGAATTGGCGAGTGCCAAATAGTCAGGCGTCAGCCAAACTTTGGGGTGAGCAGGAGGTGTCTTTAGCAGCGCTTTCCAGAGGGGTAAGATGGGTGAAAACTGCGGCGGACCTGTGATAATTCGGTATTTGTGTAAGATCGAAATACTCTAGATTTTAAGATCTGTGCTTCAGATTTCAGGTTAATCTTAAAAATCTCTTTCCCTCCATTCCCCTCTTCGACACCATGCACACTTTTCTTCCCCTCGCGTATTTCAAGAATCAATTTGTGCCGTTTGAGCAGGCGAATCTGTCGATCGCGACTCATGCCCTGCACTACGGAACTGGGGCTTTTGGAGGATTGCGCGGCATTCCTGATCCGCAGACTCCCGATCAAATATTACTATTTCGGCTCGATCGACATTGTCAACGGTTGAGCAACAGTGCTAAGTTCCTGATGCTCGATTTGCCCGCCGATAAGATTCAAGCAATCATTACAGATTTTGTTAAAAAAAATCGACCTCAGACCTCGTTTTATATTCGTCCATTTGTTTACACATCGGATTTGGGAATTGCGCCTCGGTTACACAACATTGAAAAAGATTTCTTTGTGTATGGGTTGGAGTTGGGAGATTACTTATCGCCGGATGGGGTAACGTGTCGGATCAGTTCTTGGTCTCGTCAAGAGGATCGCAGTTTACCGTTGAGAGGAAAAATTAGCGGTGCTTACATTACGTCGTCATTAGCCAAAACAGAAGCGGTCGAATCGGGATTTGATGAAGCGATTTTACTAAACACTCAAGGTAAGGTGAGCGAAGCTTCTGGAATGAATGTGTTTTTAGTGAGAAACGGTGAGTTGATTACACCAGGATATGAACAAGATATTTTGGAAGGAATTACGCGAGATAGCATCTTAACTATCGCTAGAGATATCGGGATTAAAGTAGTTGAACGACCAGTTGATAAAACAGAGTTATATATTGCAGATGAAGTGTTTTTGAGTGGAACGGCAGCTAAGATTACTCCAGTAAAACGGATTGAGACATATACGTTACCTCAACAGCGACCAATTACAGATAAATTACGAGAAAAGTTGACCGCAATTACGGAAAATCAAGATCCGAAATACAAGGACTGGATTTTCGCCATTAATACTGGAAGCGATTCTGAGGCAACTGCGATGGGATAAATCACATGGGATAGATCACAATGCAGGGTAGCTGTACAGCACTACCCCGACTAAAGGTTAGCTTTTGTTGACAACTTGGCTACCGTGGCTTCGAGGATCGGCAGCGCTCTCTTGTGAAAGGGAAGATGAAAATTCTGAAGTCTGCCCCGTTGCTTGGGCATAAGGAAGCGTTGTTCCCTCCACTAAGGCAATTAGATTCTCTTCCAGAATTTTGTGAGGCTGCTCGCCGATCGCTTGCCCAATCGATTTTCCGTCATTACCCAAATACACAAAATGAGGAATTCCATCGATGCGATAGGAGAGAATTTCGGGCAACCATTTCTCGTTATCGACATTAAGCATGACAAAGTTAACGCGATTGCCATACTGCTCTTTTAGCGACTCGATTTCTGGAGCCATTGACTGACAACTCGTACACCAATCTGCATAAAACTCCATCAGGGTTGGTTTGCCGTTACTGAGAGCGGTTTCTAGAGGCACAGATTCTTTCGCCATTGCGCTTAGGGAAACGGCCGTTGTCTGAGTCTTGAAGCTGAGCGCAAAGATGACGGTCAGCACGATCGCAGCCAGCGCAATCAGAAAGTTTCTGATCCGCGCTCCATTCGTTGAATTGGCAGGTTCTGGAGTTGAAGAGGTCATAACTGAATTGTTAAGCAAACACTTTTAGTGTAACCATTGGCTGTTACGACTACAATCTCAGTAAGTGCAAGCTCAGTGAGTATAACTAAGCGATGAGTATAATTAGAGAGTGAAAAAACGAGTCACTCTTACATTTCCCAAGCGCTCTGTGCAGATGCCTGTCACCTATCGGCTGGCAAAAGATTTTAATGTCGCTGCAAATATTATTCGCGCCCAGGTTGCACCCAACCAAATCGGAAAATTAGTTGTAGAGTTGCTAGGCGATATTGATCAGCTAGATGCTGCGATCGACTGGATGCGATCGCAAGATATCAATGTCTCGTTTGCCAGTCGTGAACTCGTGATCGATGAAGAATCCTGCGTAGATTGTGGGCTATGTACGGGAGTGTGTCCGACGGAAGCGCTAACCCTCGATCCGCAGTCGTTTAAACTGACCTTCACGCGATCGCGCTGCATCGTGTGCGAGCAGTGCATTCCAACTTGCCCCGTTCAAGCCATCTCGACCAATTTTTAGGTGAACAGCGCCAGTTAATTCGAGAAGATCTGCAAGCTTGTTAAACAGTTTGAGAGACGCTCAAGCAGGCTGCTACGCCAAATCAAACTCTTTCAGTGCAGGTAGAAAATTCTTGTTCTCGTGATTGGAACGGCTTAATTTGATCAGGGCAAACCGCTGCAAAGGCGTTAGATTTTTCCATTGAGTCGCTTGAATCGTCAGCCCTAATTCTTGGGCTTGAGTCTGCACGCTCTGGGGTATGGTCGTCTCCAACCACTCGGGATGCGGATCAACGGGTAAATCGCTGGCTGTTTCTCCCGATCTCTGCTGAATGAGATCATGAAGATCCGAGCGATAGGTTTCAATTTCTGATGCTGTGCTGCACGGCATCTCTACTAACTGGTGGCGATCGCGCTCATTAAACTGATTCCATTGGTGTAGTTTTAGCTTCACACCGCACGTGTCTAGCTTGAATCGCACTTGCATTGGAATGCAACGCAAAGAATCAACAAAATCAGATTCAAATTGAAAGAATTCAGCCATTGTGTTTTTAATGGGGTTTTAGTTTAATGAATATTTTTAGGAGCAACTTTACGAACAATCCAATAACTAATCGACAGGGCAAGAATTGCACATGCAAGGGCAATGAGATCCAGCCCAGCTGTTTTTTCTAGATCCAGAATAATGATTTTACGGGCAACCGCAATCAGTGAGGTAACAATAACCAACTCTGCTTGCACTACGTGATGCTTCAGGTACGCCGTAATATTTTCTAAAATTTCAAGGGCAATTAAAACATTCAAAAACAAGCCAAAAATCGAGAAAAGCGTTCTGCCAAATTGACCAATCGGTGGCGAATAGAACAATTCCTTCACCATAAAGATGAGCAACTCGGACACTGACGCGAAAATAACTACCAGCATCGCAAGGGCTAAAACTTTAGAAACCCATCGTTCAATGTGGCTTGTGAACTTTAAAAAGCTGCTGTCTCCAAGACCGCTTCTAATATTTTGAGATAACCGCGTTAGCCGACGCATAGCAAACCATTTTGAACTGCTGCTGTGAGCATACTAGGTAGAAAGACTCATCGTAAAGAGATCTGCGGCAGTTAGGAGATGAAACTTCTGTGAGCGCACCATCGCTCTTTCTCTATAGCTAACCCGCTATCGCACAAGCGACGGCTCAAACTCCTGAACCTGAACTGCTATCCCAGGCGACATCGACACAATTTCCACAGCACAGGCTTTTAATTCGGGCTGTTTTGAATCGGGACATGAGACTGGATGCGTCAGAGCATTGGCTTCGGCTTGGTCTGCCCATAGCGCGCCCCAATGCATCGGCACAAAAACGGTTCCCGGCGTGATCGCTTTTGTGACCATCACCGGAAATTTTGCCTTGCCCCGCCGAGATCGCACTTCCACCCACTCATCAGGTTTCACACCCAATTTATCTGCATCTTTCGGATGAATTTCGATGAACGGATTGGGGTGCATTGCCCGAAGTTTTTCAACGCGTCCGGTGCGGGATTGGGTGTGCCAGTGTCCATAAAGTCTGCCTGTCGTCAGCACAAACGGATAGCGATCGTCGGGTGGTTCAGCCAACCCACGAGAATGATAAGCTCCAAAGCGGGCACGACCATCAGGCGTGTGGAACTGATGGTCGGTATAAAGCCGGGCGGCGACGGATACCTTTTGACCCGGACGGATTTGACCCGATAATCCAGCTTTTTCGGGTGAATCCGGCTCTTCAGTCACTAGCGTGCCCCACTGAGTTGGGCCATGCTCAAACAAATAGGTATGGCTCAGTTGGGACTGATCGCAGGGCCGTCCTTGGGTCAGCAGGGCATATTCGCGGTAGACTTCAGCCGAATAGTTGTAGGCAAACTGCTTTGAGAAGCCGAGCCGCCGACCCACTTCTGCAAAAATCATCCAGTCCGGTTTCGCTTCACCCGGAGGGGTGCGGAACTGAGAGCAGAGCGTCACGCGCCGCTCAGAATTGGTCATGACTCCCGTTTTTTCGCTCCATTGCGCGGCAGGCAGCAAGACGTGAGCATACTCCACCATTTCGGTTGGATAGTAGCAGTCTTGATAAATCGTGAAGGGCGATCGCTTCAATGCGGCTTTCGTGCGCTCTAGATCGGGCATACTCACCGCTGGGTTGGTTGCCGCTACCCACAGCAACCCGACTTCTCCTCTCTCAAGCCCCATGATCATTTCCCACGCGTTGCGCCCCGGATTGGGAGAAATTTTGCCAGGAGGTAGCCCCCAAAACTGCTCAACGTAATCCCGGTGCTGAGCATTCGTAACCGACCGATAGCCTGGCAGTAAGTGAGCTAAGCCGCCCGCTTCTCGTCCGCCCATCGCGTTTGGCTGACCTGTCAGCGAAAACGGACCTGCGCCCGGTTTACCAATCTGCCCAGTCATCAAGTGGAGATTAATAATTGAGCGAACTTTTGCTGTGCCTTCCGAAGATTGATTCACGCCCATCGACCACATGGACAACACTCGCTGAGCCTGTGCCCAGAAGCGAGCCGCTGTAGATAAATCGGCTTCCGAAATGCCACAGCGCTCGGCGACGACAGGTGGAGGATAGTGACGAATGACCTCAACAAATTGATCAAACCCGTTGGTGTGGTCATGGATGAAGGTACGGTCGAGGTCGTGCCAGCGCCAGAGCAGGTAAGCGATGCCATTGAGTAGATCGATGTCCGTTCCGGGCTTGATCGCTAAATGTAAGTCCGCGCCTTCTGCGGTTGCCGTGCGACGGGGATCAACGACGACGATTTTAACGTTACGGTTTTTCTTGTGATGCTTGCGTAATCGGTTGTAGAGGATGGGATGGCATTCTGCTGTATTTGTGCCGATCAGAAACGCGCAGTCGGTTTCGTCTAAATCGTCATAACAGCAGGGGGGACCGTCCGACCCAAAGCTTTGAAGGTACCCCGCTACCGCAGAAGACATGCAGAGTCGAGAGTTGGCGTCAAAATTGTTAGTGCCCAAACAGCCTTTGATCAGCTTTTGGGCGATGTAGTAATCTTCGGTTTGAAATTGCCCAGATCCATACATGCAAATGGCATCCGGCCCCTGAGTAAAGCGAACGACCTGAATGCGGCTGACGATGGTTGCGATCGCGGCTGCCCACGTCACCTGACGAAACGGCTGATCCAGCGAATCGCGCACCATGGGATAGCGCAATCGGTCTTTGTGCAGCGCCTCTGCGACCGTTGCCCCTTTTACACAGACCATACCCTGACTCGACGGGTGAGCGCGATCTCCTCTGATGTGCCAAATTGGGGTTCCGTCTTTATCTCGATTGATTGCCTTGCCAGGCTGAGCCGGAGGCAACACTTCTAAGCCGCAGCCAACCCCACAGTATGGACATAGAGTTTTGGTTGGTTGAGCCATGATCAAGACCTCTTAAGCGTAGATTTAGTCACACCCGCCTTTTGACTGAGCGTGTAGTGTCTGACAGGGAATGGTGTTGAGTAATGTCACACCATCCAGTTCGGAATAGATATAAATTTCTATCCAAGCGTCGGACAGGGCTTCAAACAAGATGCGCTGCTTTGGAAAAACAACTCGCTCTAGTTTTAGGCCTGAAGACCCCGAAGTTTTTGCAATCTGAAGCTGATTGGTGGAGTTGGTGTAGTAACAAAGAATTCGGTTGACAACTGATGAGGTGACGACCGATAAGGGGGCTGTTTCGGAAGAAGCCATTTGTACGGATTCCATCGCGACGGTGGATAAGCAGAATTCAACAGGAAATATATCGGGTTGGCGTTCCAATAGACTGTGCGAACCCCGAAATCGCACCGAACCAGTATTGACTTGCTAAAAAACGGCAAATCTCAAATCCTGCCTGCAAGCAGCTTGATCTAACAGATCACGACAGGCTCTATTGTTGATCTAGAAGGGATGCAAAACTGTGCTTCTAGATACTTCACTTTACCTTTGAGCGGAAAACCGTTCTAAATTAACCGGAGGCGTTGCCGCCGCTTGCCCGTTACTCTACTTCGGTTAAGGCAAATCGACCATACAAGAAATCTAGTGCCTGATTTCGCAACGTGTAGTACTGCGGGTCTTCTATTAACTGAGTACGATTGCGGGGTCGGTCAAATGGGACATTCATGATTTCGCCAATTTTAGCCGCAGGGCCATTGGTCATCATCACGATACGATCGGCCAGAAATAGCGCTTCGTCAATATCGTGGGTGATCATCAGCACAGTGACTTTGTGCTGTCTCCAAATGTTGAGCAGTTCTTCTTGGAGTTCCTCTTTGGTAATGGCGTCAAGAGCGCCAAATGGTTCGTCTAGCACTAAGACTTGCGGATAGATGGCGAGGGCACGTGCGATCGAAACGCGCTGTTTCATCCCGCCAGACAGTTGCCCAGGCTTTTTATTTGCCGCTTCATCCAGCCCAACCATGGTGAGATGAGTGCGGACAATCTCGGTTTTTTCTGCTTTCGATTTTTCGGGATACACCGAGTTCACAGCCAGATAAACATTCTCATACGCTGTTTTCCAGGGCAAGAGTGAGTAGTTTTGAAACACAACCATGCGATCGGGGCCAGGACGGGTGACGCGCTTACCTTGCAGACGCACTTCGCCGCTGGTCGGCTCGCGGAAGCCAGACACCATGTCGAGCAACGTCGATTTGCCACAGCCCGAGTGCCCGATGACGCAAACAAATTCGCCTTCATTCACCGTGAGGCTAATGTCATCTAGCACCACGTTGTCGCCTTTTGGTGTGGAATAGATTTTTGAGACACCATCGATCTCAAGGAAGGAAGGGGTTTCGACCAACTGAGATTGGGAGTCGGGAGTAGAGAGGATTTGCATAGCGAAAAGGGCTGGGGTGAAGATCAATCGAACGGAGAGTAATGCTATAGTCCACAATTCGGGAATGGGCCAATTGATAGGAGAGCGATGCATCCGAACCACTGCCAGATGCACGCTCAAGTTATACCGCGATCGCGAGACTGCTCTCGCTAACGCTATCGATAATAATCTCTTCGATGCGAATGTCTCGGCAAATATCAAGGCTATTGAGATAGCCAATCGGATCGTCAGGGTTAAACACCTTGCCATCGAACAACTCAAACGACGTGCGGTTGCCTTCATTGTCCGGCAGCCCTAGTTCTCTTGCCGCTCGGCCATAGAGATCCACTCGACGCACCCGGTCTAGCACTTCAATCCAGTTGCGCGGGAAGGCGGTGATGTTCCACCGGGCAAGCTGAGTCAAAATCCACAGTCCCTCTGCCCGTCCAGGACAGTTGGCATTGTCAATATGGAACTGATTGAAGCGCAGCAGGGTTTCGGGGGCTTCACCCATGCCGCGATCGTACGGGTCAATAAAGCCGGGACGTGCGTATTCTGCTGATGGACCCATGTACTGAGGGCGTGCCAATAAGCCGAGAATTTCTTCCCGGTTGCGGCGATCGTCGCAGTATTCACACGCTTCGAGCAGGGCTTTCACGAGGGCATTGTGAGTTTCAGGATGCTGATTTGTCCAGTCTTCTCGTACGCCTAGCACTTTTTCCGGGTGGGATGCCCAAATCTCGAGATCGGTCGCGATCGCGTAGCCCAAGCCGTCCCGAATCGCGCGGGAGTTCCACGGCTCTCCCACACAATAGCCATCGATATTTCCGGCACTGAGGTTTGCGACCATTTGTGGCGGCGGGACGATCGTCATGGTTAAATCGTGATCGGGATCAATGCCTGCCGATGCCAACCAATAGCGCAACATCAAGTTGTGCATCGAAGTCGGATGAACGGTTGCCATCGTGTAGACCTGATCTGGGACGCCTTTAAGTAACGATTTAAAGGCGCTTAAGGAGCGGACGCCGCGATCTAGAAGTTCTTTTTTTAGCGTGATCGCGTTGCCGTTGCGGGAGATCACGAGTGCTGTGACAACTGGCAGTTGAGGATTATCGCCATAGCCCAGCGTCATGGAGAGCGGCATTCCTGCCAGCATGTGCGCCGCGTCTAATCGCTTGGTTCTGATCCCATCGGCGATCGCGTTCCAACTCGGTTCGCGGCTGAGGGTCACTTCTTCTAACCCGTGCTTGGCAAAGAAGCCTTTTTCTTTGGCGACCACGAGGGGTGCACAGTCGGTGAGCGGTACGAATCCAATGTTGAGATTGACTTTTTCCAGGCCATGGCGCGCGATCGCCACCACTTCTTTGCGCTTGCGCTTTTTGTCCCGCTTCTGCTGATTGAGGAAATAAATCATTTCATTTCTCAATCCGTAGTAGCTCGGATGGTTCACCACTTCTAAGCGATGGCGCGGACGCGGAATCGGCACATTTAGAATTTGTCCAACGTGAGATTCGGGACCGTTAGTGAGCATCACGATTCGATCTGAAAGCAGCAAGGCTTCGTCTACATCGTGCGTTACCATCACACAAGTGACGTGGCTCTCCTCACAGATTTTCATTAACTGTTGCTGCAAGTTCCCCCGAGTCAGGGCGTCGAGTGCGCCAAACGGTTCGTCGAGCAACAAGAGCTTCGGACGAATGGCAAGGGCACGCGCGATCGCGACTCGTTGTTTCATGCCACCAGAGAGTTCGCGGGGCTTCTTGTCAGCGGCTAAGCGCAACCCCACCATATCGATATGATGCTCAATCAGGCTCTGGCGTTCGTCTTTTGGTAAATCTTTGAGGACTTTATCAACCGCAAGCGCAATGTTTTCGCGGACGGTTTTCCACGGCAGTAGCGAATAGTTTTGAAACACCATCATCCGGTCAGGCCCTGGTTCGGTTACTTGCCGCCCGTCGAGAATGATCCCGCCTTGGGTCGGTTTGTCGAGTCCTGCCAGAATATTGAGCAGCGTGGACTTACCGCAACCCGAGTGACCAATCAGCGTCACAAATTCTCCCTTCTGAACTTTGAGTTCGATATTCTTGAGGGCGATGTAGCTGCCGCCATCTTTAAGTGGAAAGGTGCGATCGATATGATCAATTTCAACAAAGAAAGACATGGAACTGCGGTGTGAAGGACAAGAGTAACGGGACAGAACAAGCCATTAGCGCAGAGCGCAACTCCAACGGAAACGCGGGACTAGTGATCAGAGCTAATGCGAGACCCAATCCATCCGACAAGCCGATCGAGTGCGAGACCCACCAAACCGACGTACAGCACGCAAATGACAATTTCGCTCATGCTATTTTCGTTGCCCGCGTTGTAAGCATCCCAAATCTTAAACCCGATGCCGCCTTCTGCCTTCAACATTTCAGCCGCCACAATTGCCAACCACGCTAAGCCAATTCCAATCCTTAATCCTCCAAATACGTAAGGAACGGTCGAGGGCATCAAGATGCTGAAAAAGTACTCTTTTCCAGACAGACGCAGCACTTTCGCGACGTTGTTGTAGTCCTGGGGGATTTGCTGCACGCCTACCGCAGTGTTGATCAAAATGGGCCAGATAGCAGTAATAAAAATTACAAAAATAGTGGCTGGATCGCTACTTTGAAAAATTCCTAACGCGATCGGGAGCCATGCCAAGGGCGGAACTGTCCGCAAGACTTGAATAATCGGGTCGAGTCCGCGCCGCATAAACGAGTTCAAGCCGATGAATGCCCCGATTGAAATGCCAGCGATCGCGGCTAACGAATACCCAAAGGCGACTCGCTGCAAACTAATCAAAATCTGCAATCCCAAGCCTTTATCGGTGCCACCATTGTCATAGAACGGATCGAGAATGAGCGTCCAGGTTTGAGCAATGACTTTGAGCGGCCCTGGCATTTTAGAATCTGGAGCAAGGCAGAGCAGTTGCCAGATTCCGAGCGCTACTGTTAAGCAAATCACGATCGGAATCAAAGACTTCGCGACGTTAGATGCTTTCTGTGAAAACGGAGAGGACTTTCTGAGCCGAGCCGATGGGCTAATGGTAGTCATGAGAAAAATTCCTAAAGCGGTGGGTTCAAACTAGACGGAAGACAACAGAAAGCAGAGTTGAGATTGGCAGCAAGCTTAATCCGCTCGCTTGCATAAATTAGGCTTTCTTGAACTTGAGGCTATCTAGATATGTTTTTGGATTGGTTGGATCAAAGGTGACCCCATCGAAGAACGTCTCGATCCCGCGCGAATCGTTTTTAGGAATCTCTGCATCTGCCACGCCGATCGCCTTCGCGGCTTCCTTCCACAAATCAGACCGATTGACTTTATCGACCAAGGCTTTAGCGTCGGTATCACCCGGCAGATAGCCCCAGCGAATGTTTTCAGTCACAAACCAGAGATCATGGCTCTTGTAAGGGTACGACGCATTATCGCGCCAGAATTTCATCAGGAGATCGCTTTGTTCTAGCTTGCGACCATTGCCAAAGTCAAAATTCCCCTTCATGCGCTCAACAATGTCAGAGGCAGGCGCTTTGATGTACTTATCTGCCGAGACAATTTTTGCCATCTCTTCTTTGTTTTCGTCTTTCGCGCACCACTGCTGCGCTTCTTGCACGGCCATCAAGATCGCTTTCGCCGCTTTCGGATTTTTATCGACCCAATCGGCTCGCATCGACAGGGCTTTCTCGGGGTGATTCTTCCACATTTCGCCGGTTGTAAACGCGTTGAATCCAAGGTTTCTGGAGATTAAACGCTGATGCCACGGCTCTCCCACACAGAACGCATCCATCGTTTTCGTTTCCATGTTGGCGACCATTTGTGGCGGCGGAATCACCACAATGTCTACATCGTTGATGGGGTCGATGCCATTTGCGGCTAGCCAATAGCGCATCCATAAGTCGTGTGTGCCTCCCGGAAAGGTGACGGCGCACTTAAACTTCTGATTTGCCGCTTTGCGCTCGTCTACCTTTGCCTTCAGCTTTTCAGCTTTGGTCGTAATGTCGAGATCTCTAAAATCGTTGGAGAGGGAAATGCCCTGACCGTTGGTATTGAGCCGCGCCAAGAGGTACATCGGTACAGGAGTGCCGCCTTTGGTAATCTTGCCGGTCGTTAGCAGAAACGGCATCGGCGTCAGAATGTGTGCGCCATCAATCCCACCGTTACCGCTACCCAGTTCAAGGTTGTCGCGCGTGACGGCCCAAGACGTTTGCTTTGCAACATTCACGTCGGTCATGCCGTATTTGGCAAACATGCCTTTCTCTTTGGCGATCGCGAGCGGAGAGCAGTCGGTAAGGGCAATAAATCCCAGCGTTGCTTTAGTGGTTTCTGGAGTATCGGCTGTGCCGGAATTCACCGCTGGAAGCGCACTTGGATTCGACCCACTGCTGGACGCACTTTTGTTCAGACCTGTGCTGCAACCGTTTACCAACAATGCGCCCGTTGCGCTTGCGCCTGCGGTAATAATGAATTTCCGTCTTGAGAAGTTAGTCATTTCGTCCTAATCGATTGGGTAAGAGTGAATTCTTAGAGAGACATCGGCAAGCGCACTTGCTAATTACTGAAACAATCGGATGGATTAGTTCAGAGAAACCAGTCAGATTGAACAAGTACACCTGAATGGTATTAAGTAAATGACGCGAAATTAGATGATATTTACATTGCTTAAAATATGATTTAAGCAATGTAAATATCATGCATCTAATCGAACTTGACCAACAGGGCGAGCAATACAGGTGAGGATCTGACCCGTCTCGCGATCGTGGTCATTCAATGCATCGGGATCGCCGTCATAACTGACTTCACCCGAAAGCAATTTTGTTTTGCAGGTTCCGCACGAACCAGACCGACAACTGCTGTCGATTGCCACTCCCGCTTGCTCTGCAATTTCTAAAATTAAGTTGTCCTGTGTACAGGCGATGCTCTGATTGGACTGCGCGAAGTTCACCATTGCGGGAGCCGCGTTTCCTTTGGAGTTGCGCTCTGCGCTAATCGCTGCTAGAGGAGGTGAGGTGATTGCTGCTATGGGAGGAGCAGATTCACGGACGAGGGTTGCTGTCGCCGGACCAGAGCCATTCATTGATGCCGTTGCCTTAGTCGGAAGGTTCATCGCGGTTGGCATTTCGGCTCGGGGCTGTGCTCCAAATTCCTGAATTAAAATATCCCGTAGAATTGGCTTGAGATCCTCGCAGGCAATGCCTTTCTGAACACACGTGCCAAGGTGGGCATCTTTACCAACCTTGCCACCCCGATAGAGATCGACGCCCTCCACGGTCTTGCCATCTTTCCGAACTTTCGTGCCCATCAAGCCGATGTCGGCCACCTGAGGCTGACCGCAAGAATTAGGGCAGCCCGTCCAGTGAATTCGGACCGGACGAGAACAATAGAGTTCGCGCTCGATTTCGTTGATTAGCGCCACGGCGCGATTTTTGGTTTCAATTAGCGCAAAGTTGCAGAACTGAGCGCCTGTGCAGGATACCAGTGCCCGCGCTAGGTTTTCCGGCTGAACCGGAAAGCGCGATCGCACCAGGGGTTCTCTCGACAATGCGGCAACGCGAGAATCGGGGACATTGGGAATAATCACATTCTGCTCAACCGTGAGGCGAATTTCGCCACTGCCATACACTTCTGCAATACGAGCGAGGTCAAACATGTCTTGTGCAAACAGCCGGCCCACCGGAACATGCAGCCCGACGTAGTTGAGACCCGGTTGCTTTTGAGCATGAATGCCAATGTGATCGCGCTTATCCCACAAAAATTCATCTTTCGGAGCCGCCGTTTGCAGCATGCCGCCAAACTGTTGTTCGACCTCCCGGCGAAACTTCTCCATGCCCCACTCGTCAATCAGCCACATCAAGCGAGATTTCTGTCGGTTGGCGCGTAAGCCATGATTGCGGTAGACAATTAAGATGGCTTCGCTCAGCGCCACGACATCGCGGGCATCCACCCAAGCGTCAAGCGGGACCGCCGCCTCACACCGTTTTGCCGAGAAGAATCCTCCCACGACCACGTTGAAGCCTAGCGTTCTATTTTTATAGGCAGGAATAAAGGCAATGTCATTGATTTCAGCGTGAACCGAGTTGTCGCGGCAGCCAGCGATCGCAATGTTAAATTTGCGCGGCAGATTCGTAAAGCTCGGATTGCCACGACCGTTATTTGTGATCATGTCCTGCACTTTCCGCACTAGGCCCCGCGTGTCAATTAACTCATCGGCATCGATGCCTGCTACTGGAGAGCCAGTAATATTACGAACATTGTCCATGCCAGATTGAACGCTCGTGAGTCCCATCTGCTCAAACTTGCGGAAAATATCAGACAAATCCTCGATCCGAATGCCGCGCAGTTGGATATTCTGACGAGTGGTAATATCTCCATACCCATTCTCACCGTAGCGTTGCAGCGTCTCTGCCAGAATGCGCATTTGTCCACTCGTGAGAATGCCATTGGGCATCCGCATTCGCAGCATAAATTTGCCAGGAGTCACCGGGCGAAAGAACACTCCCAACCACTTGAGGCGGTGGTCGCGATCGGTGCCATCCATCGCTTCCCAGCCAATGTGAGCAAAATGCTCCAGTTCAGCCTTTACCGCAAGACCGTCTTTTTCGGCTTTGATCTTCTCAAACTTATTGAGGGTCGCTGCGGCTGAAATCGTGTCTGTCATGGGTTAAGCCTTGTAATAAACCGTGTCTGAGACAAACCGAAAATTGCGAGACCGAGTGCAAAACTTGGGAAATTCGTCGTGCGGCGGATTGACAATCTTCATGCCATTCAAGTTAGGCGAGATCAAAAGTGGAATTCGTATCACCAATTACAAAGTTTTGCTAACTATTGCTTCTTTGCATTACTCTGATGCAAAGTTTGCATTAGCAATCGAGAGCCATAAAATTGAGGTCAAGATGGAGGGCGGCTTTGACGAAGTTGCGCTACATAAGCATTGATTGAGCATTGATTGAGCATTGATATAGAAAAAATTCTGCAATTTTTGGGAGAACACATGGATCGTCGCAAGTTCTTATCTTGGGCTGGAGCCGGTTGGCTCAGTAGTCGGTTGCCCATTCTGGCGACTCTCACCCATCTTGTGTCTTGCTCAAACAACAATCAGGCTAAAACCTCGACTCGTCCTGATGAATTTGTCCCTGTCGGCGAGATCGAGGAGTTAGACAAATCAGGTCAATTGTTGGTCGAGCAATCTGCGATCGGTCCGGTTTCTGTCGTTCGTAGTCCAACTGATCCACAGGCATTAGCAGCGGTGAACCCAACCTGTACGCACCAAGGCTGCCTTGTGCAGTGGAAGAGCGAACGGAAGACCTTTGTCTGCCCATGTCATAATTCTGGGTTTGCGGCGGATGGCAAAGTGTTAGAAGGCCCAGCAACAAAGCCGTTGCCTACGTACGCCGCAAAGCTAGAAGGAAAATCAGTATTAGTAAAAGGGAGTTGACCCCATAGATAGATTTTCTCTCAATCCTCTTAAAACACCGTTAGATTAACGTTTTTGAGATTTGATTTTATGTCTACTACAACTGAAAACTCTCGCGCTATGAGCGACCTAGAGTACGATTTGATTACTGTTTTGAAGAACAAATCAGAAGCAGTCAAAGCTTACGATACTTATATCCAAGACGCTCAGGGCATGGATTCTCAACCCTGTGTTGAGCTATTTCGTAAGCTAAAAGAAAATGAGATGCAGACGGCTCAAGAAGTTCGCTCGCATCTGCAAGAAGTTATGCAAAAAGGCAAAATGTAATTCCCATTCTCTCAATTAGACTCCCTCTAGAAAGCATCCTATCTGTAGGGTGCTTTTTTGCATAATGCCATCTCCAGATTCACGTCCTTAAAAAACCTTTAAACAAACCTTTGGTCATACCTGCTTCAACTTCAGTAAAGTGGATGCTCTAACTTGAGCCGGTCAAACTCATCGAATCGCCCCGCTTGGCGCATGGCAAATTGGGGCTGGATGTGGCAAAGTGATTTCAGTAAATGCGTCGATTTTCTGAACTTGGCGTTTTCTGAACTTGATATAGTACTGTCAAATTTGGATTGATGGGTCTGGAAAGGGATGCTTGCGGCAACGCTCCGCAAACGGGGATGAAAGAATAATTATCCTAACTTCATCCCTCAATCCTTGTGTGACGAAGCAATAGTTCAGTCACTCTTCAAGTTGCAAAAACCTTCAAGTTGCAAAAACGCTGTGCTGTTATGAGGCAACTTAATTAGCAGTCTACTCTAGGCAATCTACTCCAGACAATCTACTGTGCAGATGAGTTACCAAGAGCTTTTAGACCAAGCGCAGCACGCATCTCAGATTGGAGATTGGGCACTACTAAGCCAATGCTTGCAACAACTGCTGCTGGGCGAAGAAACACCCACTGCCCGATGTTCCCGCTTCACCGATTCTCAAACCGCTAGTCTTCTTGACCTGGTGTTTCAAGTTCTGAGGTTTGGTAGCTTTCCAGAGCGCTGGGAGATTGTCAAGCTGTTTCCGACATTTGGCATGGATGCTGATGATTCGCAGTTTCCGAAGGTAATCGCGCCTCTCATTGATCTTCTTCAAGACGAAGACGCTGATCCTGACGCGCAATGGTTTGCAGTTCGCGCTTTGGGTGAGTTTAACCATTCACAGGTCATTATCGCTCTCATTGAAGTGCTAAAAACCTCTGACAACGAGGAACTCAAGGAGATGGCTGTGACCGCGCTTGCTCAGATTGGAAAACCGACCATTCCAGTGTTGGTGGAGTTGCTGAGTGACGATTCGACTCGTTTATTCGCCGTTCAAACCTTGGGACACATTCGCCACTCTGAAACCATTCCAGTCTTGCTAAGTGTGGTGAATGATGCGGACGCGCAAGTTAGAGCGATCGCAGTCGAATCTCTGGGCAGTTTCCATTCGCCGCAGATTACAAACGCATTAGTCCAAGCGCTGAGCGATCGCGCGACTCCCGTTCGACGAGCCGCCGTGTCTGCTTTAGGATTTTGTACTCCCGATGATATGGGTGACATAGACGTGGTGGCCCATCTGCATCCTCTGTTGCGAGATTTGAATATCGAGGTATGTTGTCAAAGCGCGATCGCGCTGAGCCGAATCGGAACGGTAGAAGCAATCGAAGCGCTATCTGATGTCTTGCGATCGCCTCACACCCCGGAACGCTTATCGATTGAGATTACTCGTGCGCTGGTTTGGACTAACCAACCAGAAGCCTTAAACCAGATTCATCAAGCATTAAGCGGGCTGGCGCTGCGGGATGGAGTCCGGCTCGAGATGGTAACAGCATTAGGACGCCTTGACGATGCTGTTCTCAAAGGTTTAGCAACGCAAATCTTACTTGATGTCTTAAATCAGGATTCTAGTTTTGCCAAGTCTGCGACGGTGCGACAAGCGATCGCGCTGTCCTTGGGGCAGCTCGGCGATCAGTGTGCCATCAATCCGCTCATTCATCTCCTTGCTGATCCTGATGTTGGCGTTCGACTGCATGTTATTTCTGCGCTCAAGATGCTCGATCCAACAGTGGCCCATCAAGCATTAGCAGATCTTTCTAAAACAGAACTGCCAGCAGAATTGAGGGAAGGGGTTGCGATCGCGCTTCAAGAATGGAACATTAATTCCGCTTAAATGAAGATTGGATGTACAATTAACGCCACTTCAAAGGAAATGGCACTGCCAAGTTTCAACGAATTGCAGCGAGTGAATCAGTAATGCCCGACAAATCACAAACTGCAAATCGTCCTGTATCTATTCTTACTAAAGTGTGAATCTAAATCCGTTACAGTCACTGAAAAGGTGATCTTCATAACACATGCGATTAGAGCAGGTGCAGGCGTTTTTAGCCGTGGCGGATACGGGCAGCTTTCAGCAAGCCGCTCGAACGTGCAACGTGACCCAATCCACAATCAGTCGTCAGGTCCAAGGACTGGAAACTGAATTAGGATTGCCACTGTTGCACCGCACCGCTCAAGCAAAATTAACCATTGCGGGAGAGCAGTTTCTGCCGCGCGCCCGCCGAATCTGGCAAGAGTGGCAAAGTGCCAACCGCGAACTCGAAGAGCTCCGCCTTGGTAAGCAGCCCGAATTGTGCATTGCTGCCATTCATTCAGTCTGCGCGTTTCATTTACCACCTATCCTGCAACGCTTCTGTCAAGAACATCCAGAAGTTCAACTGCGCGTCACCTCGTTGGGTAGCGATCGCGCCCTCAAAGTCCTCAAAGATGGCTTGGTCGATGTTGCGATCGTCATGAACAATCGCTTTCTGACAACCAGTCCAGACCTAGTGGTGGATCAGCTTTACGACGAACCCGTCCGCGTGTTGATGTCAGCCGATCACCCCCTCACCCAGTTTGCTCAAGTACCGTGGTCAGAACTGGTGAAGTATCCCCAAGTGGTCTTCAAAGACGGCTACGGAATGCAGCGCTTAGTTCAAGAACAATTTCAACGGCAAGGCGCAGACCTCAAAGCGGTGCTCGAACTCAATACCCTCGATGCCTTTCGTGGAATTGTCAGACAAGGAGAACTGATTGCCTTACTTCCCCAAGGGGCGATTCAGGATGTCCAGCACGACCCCACCTTGGCCATGCGTCCAACCAGCGATCCCTCACTGATTCGGCAGGTCGTTCTCGTCACAACGCACGATCGGCTGTTAATTCCACCGATTCGCCGCTTTAGAGCGCTTGTGCAAGATGTGATGGCAGCCCAAGGCTTTCTGTCAGAAAACTATCAAACCTTGTCATCAACTGCTCTTGCAGAACTTTAGGGAGCGGCCTGATCCGCTATACTGACGGATCCTATATTTGTACTGTTGGCAGAGCAATCGGCTCTGCTAAACTTCCAAGGATCGCGGGGCGAACTATGAGCCAGGCATTTCGAGAACTACTTAAAAAAGTCGGGAGTGGCCCCCACACCAGCGAAGACTTAACCCGTGCCGAATCGGCTGCTGCCACTCGCATGATGCTGCTACAAGAAGCCACTCCCGCTCAAATTGGTGCGTTTATGATTGCTCACCGGATCAAGCGCCCGACCGGAGAAGAATTGGCAGGAATGCTAGATGCCTATGAAGAATTAGGACCTAGACTTCAACCGATTGAGTCTGCCTATCCTGTGACCGTGATGTGCATTCCTTATGATGGGCGATCGCGCACCGCTCCGACCAGCCCGCTGACGGCTCTCGTCTTAGCCGCCGCAGGCGTTCCCGTAGTTCAGCATGGCGGCGATCGTATGCCCACGAAAGAAGGTGTGCCCCTGATTGACCTCTGGCAGGGCTTGGGCGTCCGGTGGGAACAGTTGACCTTAGAGCAAGTTCACCAAGTGCTCCAAACCGTTCAACTCGGCTTTGTCTACCTGCCAACGCATTTTCCGTTAGCTCAAGGCTTGGTGACTTATCGAGAGGAACTTGGCAAACGTCCTCCCTTTGCAACGCTAGAACTGATGTGGTCTCCCTACGCTGGTGATGCTCATTTGGTATGTGGATTTGTGCATCCACCCACTGAGAAGATGTTCCAAGATGCCTTTGCAATGCGCGGAACAGAACGCTTCACTACAGTGAAAGGATTAGAAGGCAGTTGTGATTTACCACGCGATCGCACGGCTATTATTGGCGACAAAAAGCCTCACTCTGAGTTCGAGCGCCTGCACTTAGTGCCTCGCGAGTCTGGTTTCGCCGCGAAAGAACTGCCGCTCACGCCAACTCCCGACTTGATTTCTCAAATAATCTCTGTCCTTCAGGGCGATCCCTCAGACTTTCAACAGGCTACTCTTTGGAACAGCGGATTCTACCTTTGGCAGTGCGGCGTTTGCCCTAATTTAGAAACCGGTTTCTCCACAGCAGCAGACCTATTGAGCCAAGGTATCGTGGCTCAGAAACTTAAGCAAGTAACTGAAATGGTAGATGCAACGGGGGCAGCTGTCAGCCGTTAAGACTCAATCATTAGACAATTGAGGCGTACTAGGTTCAGGGATAGATTTTTCGGTAGTCCTAAACAAGCGTGTTCCTTAGGACTACCAGATTTGTTAAGTCCGATGCGCTTTGATTCCTAATCAACATGATGCTGCGATCGCGGTTCGAGATGCGCTGCGATCGTAAGTGTTACCTATAGAACCCATTTGAGAGCTGATTTATAAAGAGAAGCTAAAAAGCGTCTGGCTGAACCCGAAGCAGATTTTAGAGTAGAGCAAGTTGAACGGTTGCTCTGCTGATGGCTCGTCTGCCTGAAATCACTAATCCTACACGCAAGCCCTACCCCAGCGACCTCAGGGCTGATTTATCGGCAGTAGAAAAAGGAGAATAAAGGAGTTGTTCTTGATCTGACTTGTCATGAGCTTGATTGAACAATTAAACAAAAAATTGCCTGACTCTTAAAAGCCCCCAGAGTCAGGCAGTCTACCTGTAAGGACGCCTTGTTATCGAAAAAACTAAACAAACTTAGTTGCCCCCTAGTTGTTTAGCTCTGTCCGAATGCGTTCCTCAGATTTGAATCTAGTATGGAATACATACGGATATTTCCCCTCACAGAAAGTACTCGTTTTTACATCAATTTTGAATTCAACACGTAGAAGAATTCCGTAAATTCTCTCCCTGCACTTGCTAAAACACCCGTTCAAGTGGGTTCAAATCTAGCTTAACGAAAACTCCTGAGCTAAAGCAGATAAAATTAAGATAGACCGACTCAGTTCGTTGTACCGAAGCAAGCCGCAACTCATGCTAATTCCCCTTAGCCGCAAAAAATTTGAAGATCTAATTCCGCTTGTCGCGACAGGCGCTCAATATAAGTACTGTTGGGGAAAGTTTCCAGATTTTCTAAGACGAATTCTCGTGTCCATCTCAGCCCTCGCGTCTATTCTTTTAATTCGAGCGGTTTTTGGCTCTGGAGAATATCAGGACAGCTTACAAAGCGTAACGTTCTTCATCGGATTGTTTGCCTTGGTGTATTGGTTATGGAGTCCAGTCTTGCAAGCGAGCTTACGGAACTTCGCTTACCGGCGCTATAAATTTTCTGGTTTTTTGCAGGGAGAGGTGTTAGATGTTTACCTCAGTGACGAATTAATTAGCACTGAAGAGAATGTCAACAGCCGAGGAGAGTTGGTGGTAGTTGAAAACCGAGAGCGCCGAATTAATCTAGAAGTTGGGGATGAATCAGGATTTACAACTTTGCTACAGGTTCCGCTTCGGCAAGAGCATCAAGCCATTTTGCCGGGAGACGCTGCCGAACTGCTAGTCGTCTCGAATCGCCCAGATTTAGGGCGAATTGCAAAAGTTTCAGACATCTTTATTCCTAGCAGTGGAATTTGGGTCAGCGACTATCCCTATCTGCGACGCGATGAGTTTGAAGCAGTGAGCCGCCAGTTAGAAGCGGCTGGATACGTTGAGTCTGAGGATGACGGCGAGTTGCCAAGAAGACCGTTTTACACCGACGCACCTCGACGTTCTTCTCGCACTGAAGTACCTCGACGTTCCTCTCGCTTAGCCTATGATCAGTCTGACAATCAATATGATGAAGCTCCGAGAAGAGGAGCCTCTTCTCGGTCATTTAAGCCATCTGAAGACTCTATCCGCGCCGACTCTCAAGCACGGCCTAGAAAGCGCATTCCAAAAACTGGTGCAAACGGAAACGATCTGTATCGCCGAGCCGATCCTCGCGATTAGCATTAGGCGCAACTACCGTCTGAAATGATGACTCTTTGTCGTCTTTATCAACACCAAAGAATCATTGCTTAAAACCGACAAACCAGAATAGGCGAAGTCTTACCACCCGGTTATGATAAATGCGAGCAGTTCCGTCGCTAATTACTCGCTAATCAATTGCGCTGGACCTAACAGCGAGATGTAAGCTGTCTCAAAACAACGAAGTGCAGCGCTTTGAGCGGTTTCAGCCGTGACAGCCGCAACTTCTTCCTGAAAGCGCGTATCAAACTCTACACCGAGTTCAAGCGTCTCGTACCAACCAAAGATTTGCGCTAATTGGGAATTTGTTTGTTTACCCAATGCATATTGTCCAAGCAGTTTATTCTTGGCGGTTTGTAGTTCTTCTGACGTGAGAGGAGTGGTTCGGAGGCGCTCTATCTCAGTTTTGAGTCCGTCGAGCGCGATCGCAGTATTGACTGGAGCCGTTCCCATATACGTGACAAAATGCGATGTGTTGAGCCGAGTGGGATAGAAGGCAGACACTTCATAGGCCAATCCTCGCTTTTCTCGCAACTCAACAAATAAGCGACTCGATAATCCGTTGCCCAAATACGTATTCAATAGCTTTAGGGCAGCGTAATCGGTCATCGTTCCATGCGCTTGCAGGGAAGGAGCTAAGTAGCCCAACATCACAATGGACTGCTGCGTTTCTTGAGGCGTTGTCACCCGATGTTCAGTCGGTGAGGTTCCGTTTAACTGCCCCGCGATCGCCGGAAAATTTAGAATCGGGCGCTGTTTTGACCCAGCGCTCCAGTCGCCAAAGCTTTCTTCTACCAGTGCAACGGCTTCATCTGGAGTGATTCGACCAGCAATGCTGATGACCAAATTATCAGGGCGAAAATGAGTTTCATAGTACTCTTGCAAATCTTGGCGGGTCAGTTGAGACACCGTTTCTTCGGTTCCTAAGCCCGACAGCGCATAGGGATGTTGACCATACATCGCTTGACGCAACCGATCGAAGGCAACGGTAAACGGCTGTTCTTGCTGGGAACGAATGGCTTGTAGCGTGAGCCGCTGTTCTAACCCGACTTCGGCTTCTGGAAAGGTGGGCGATCGCATCAGCTCTGCCGCCAGCGACAGCATGTCTGCAAAGTCGGACGACACTGTTTTTAAGCTGAGCAAGAAGTAATCTGATGCCGCATCCGTTCCCAGACTTGCGCCAATTGATTCGACTCGTTCTGCAATATCTAACGAGGAAAGCCGCTCTGTTCCTTTCGTTAAAACGGCTGAAAGGAGGTTAGAGAGCCCAGCTTTTTCTCGCGATTCCCAACGAGTCCCGGCTTTGAGAAACAGCCGCGCCGCAATAATGTCGGCAGACGGATTTTCAATCACGAGTACCGTGATGCCATTGTTCAAAATGCGACGATGAATGGTGCGATTTTGAGGAAGCGCAATAGTTGAAGTCACGGTAAGAAAATCCTTGGCGCGGGAGCTGCCTGAAACACACCTCATTCTAACGGCTCAGGTGCAGAGTTGCGAACTACAAAGGTTTAACGACGACTGCCGCATAGCGGTAGGGCGAAAGATACTGACTTGCCAGGTTTTGTAGATCTTCAGTGGTAAACTCTTGGATCCATTGAGGATAGGCGATCGCAGTCTCTAAATCTGCCAAGGTGTGATAGTAGCCGTAGAGTCCAGCAATTTGGCTGGGCGTTTCGGTCGAGAAGGCATGATCGCTGCAAAGCAAGCGTTTGCTGCGCTCTAATTCCGATTCGTTAATTCGAGCGGTAATGAGGTGAGAGAAGCGATCGCAGATCAGCGCTTCGACGCGCTCCAGATTTTCGGCATCTAGCCAAGCCGTGATCGTAAATAAGCTCGACTCTTGCTGTAAGGAAAACCCACTACTCACTTCTTGTACTAACTGACGCTCTTCGCGGAGTTCTTGCACGAGCCGCGATGTTCGCCCTTCCGCTAAGGTGGCAGATAGCAGATCCAATCCGCACGCATCTTTGATCGGATCGAGATGGTGTTCGGGTGAAAAGCGGTTCCACGGCAGAACATCATCGCGCTTTTCCTGCACGAGAGGATCGATGCCGGGGCCCATCCATGCCATCATCAGCCGAGCTTGTTCTAGTCGAGGCAAGCGCAACTCTTGCCGCCGAATGTCGGTCATGGGCGGTTCTGCTTCAGCCTCGTGCTGGGGGCAATCGCCCGGAGATGGAAAATCTCGGAATGATCGCTCGACTAAGGCAATCGCCTCGTCTTGATCCAGATCGCCGACCAGCACAACCGTCATATTTTCCGGTTGATAGTGGGCGCGATGAAACGATCGCATTTCAGCCGGCGATCGCTCCTTCAGCAGTTCCTCAGTGCCCAAGATTGGACGCCCGTAAGGATGGCGTTGATAGACACCTTCAATTAATGCCTGAAATGCAAGACAGTCAGGACTGTCATAGGTTTGATAAATTTCCTCAAAGACCACCTCGCGCTCGCGCACAAATTCCTCATCGGGAATCGCGGCATGGAGCAGCAATTCTGCTAAATAGGGCAATGTATCTACTAAATCTTGAGCGGCAAGAGTCATGAAATAGTGGGCATAGTCGTAGCTGGTTGCCGCATTTGTCATGCCGCCTCGACCCTCGATCGCATAGTCAAACTGCCCAGGCAGAATGCGATCGGTTCCCTTAAAGATCATGTGTTCAAGAAAGTGCGCCATCCCCGACCACTGATCAATTTCGCGAATCGAGCCTGCTTTGACCCACACATCGACAGCAGCAACTCCGCATCCTGGAATATGTTGATGAATCAGCGTTAGTTTGTTGGCCAGCTTGAGGGGAGTTGCTGGTAACGAAAGGGTTGATTGGGGCGTTCTAATAAAATTCAAGGTAAGTGTTGACCTGAATTAGGGAAGTACAACTGGGACTAAGTAAGGTTGAACTAAGAACCAATAATTTGGCGGGAAGTCTTCATGTTATCTCGCTATCTTTACGACTGCAAATTAAGGTCGCTTGTGCATTCCAAGCAGCCTAAATTAGTCAAAAGAAAAATCTGCGACGACAACTTGTGTACTCAATTCTTAACTCTCATCTTCGCATTAAGACAAGGTTAAATCATCGCTCGAAAGGTATTCTTGATAAAACGCAAACTTCAGTAGAGTGTTGCACACAGAGCTTGTCTAATAATAACAATTTAATAAAAATTCCCCCGCTAAATCTAGCGAGGGATCAAAAAAGATAGGGTACCGCAATGCCGTCTTGCCTCAGTTTTTGACCTGGTAAAAACCAGGTGGGTACCGAACGCCTGACTTTAAGTTTCTGGGTACAAGCCCAGTCTACTGCCGTCAGACCTTATTGGCTCCCGAAAGTGACAAAGCATAGATCATAAAACATTATTGGCAGTCACCAACACCGCAGTACAACCTTCGATCATTCTAACCGGATAACTTTCAAAGTGGTAGCTTTAGCCAAACTTTTTCTAGCTGAACTGCTCAGGCACCTCGTACCAGATGGCTTCGATTGTTTCGGTTAAGGTTAGGGCCTGGTGGTGCAGTTCAGCAGCAGAGGGGGCTTCGAGTAAAACGGTCACATGACCAAGCTTCCGCCCGGGACGGGACTGGGACTTACCGTACCAATGCACAACCGACTTTGGAATCGCGGCAAGGCGCTGACGTTTCTCGGAATAGTCGTTCTGGGCAGTTTCATAGCCCAGCAGATTCACCATTACGGCTCCGCCAGACTTCAGAGCAGGATTGCCTAACGCTAGATCGCTAACAGCGCGCAACTGTTGCTCAAATTGGGAGGTAACGCAAGCATCGAGCGTGAAGTGCCCTGAGTTGTGAGTTCGAGGCGCAATTTCGTTTACTAGAACTTGTTGATCTGCTGTAAGAAAGAATTCAATCCCAAAAATTCCCACCGCTTCCAGACGGCTCAAAATGGTTCGGGCAATGGCTTCAACGTCAGCTGCAACCGATTGGGGAATATCCGCAGGCGCAATTACCCAATGACAGACTTGATGCTTCTGATGGGTTTCGACAATGGGATAGACCACAATTTCTCCCGTCTGCGATCGCGCGGCGATCGCGGCAAGCTCTCGCTCGAACGGAATGAATTCTTCCACTAAAAGCGGACAAGATTTAAGCGTTTGAAGGATGGCTTCCCAGTCTGTTTGGTTTCTGACAATAAAGGTTCCTTGACCATCGTATCCATGACGACGCGTTTTGAGAACAATGGGAAACTGAGGGGATGAGTAGTCTTCAAGCCGCCAAAATTGCGGCGTCGGCAGGTTGCACTCCCGCAGAAAACAGCGCTGATTGTACTTATCCAGCAACGGTTTGAGTGTTTCTAAACGGGGACGAAAATCGATGTCTTGATGACCCAGTGCCTCTAGATTAACGAACTCATTTTCAAAGGTGACGACATCAGTTTGGGCAGCGAGTTGAGCCGTTGCGGTGGCATCATCGACGGGTGCAAAGATCGTTTCGTGCGCGATCGCAACCGCTGGATCATCCTGGCTAGGCGTCTGCACCACCAATTCGATCCCCAATTTCTTGGCGGCGTCTGCCATCATCCACGCCAGTTGTCCGCCCCCAATCACGCCAACTCGTTTAACCGCCAATTGATCAACGCGCCCACGCTTATTAAGTACACCTTCATCCGTCATCCCTCATCCCTCATTCTCAAGGACACCCTAACGATTCTCGTGTCTCCACTCCTGTTTTAGAATTCACGCCTATTGCCACTTTACAGAGTTCTTTCGCCTGAGCGCGATCGAGAATCGCATCTGAAAAATCTGCACCTGCGATGTTAACATCCTGAAACTCACTGCGTAGCAAAATCGCATCGCTGAGATTGGCGTTGCTCAAGTCAACCCGAATAAAGAAAATTTGGTCGAGCATGGCCTGAGTCAGGGTTGCGCCGCTCAGATTTGTGTCGGTCATGGTTGAAGCGCTCATTGCCGCGCCTGTGAGATCGGCATTAGAAAAATTGACCCGATTCAGGTTGGCGTTGGCAAACTCTGCCAGTCTCAAGATTTGCCCGGAGAAATCTTGTCCTCGTAATTCAGCATTGCCGTAGGAAACTGGAGGGCGATACTGCTCGGAGTAGCGTTTTCCAACTGGTGCGGGATCAGCCCATGCAGAAGTCATCAAGAGACAACCCATCATGATCCAGGCCAGAACACATCCTGCAAGTTGTCTGAACGCCATACCGTTACCTACGAGCAACACATTTCAGCTTATCGTATCGAGCTTGAGGGCGTTCACCTCCCAAAGCCGAGATAACCGCGTGGCGTAATCATACGATCGCAGTACATCTGCGTACTCTGATTGCCAATGAGAACTGTTGTCAGCATATCAATGGGTTCATCTAGCAGCTTTTCTAAAGTGGTGAAGCGGATCTCTTCATCTGGGCGATAGGCAGAGCGAACGAGAGCAACGGGAGTGGCGCGATCGCGATGCTGAAGAAAAATTTGCTGCGCGATCGCAATTTGTCCTGTGCGAGTTTGAGATTTGGGATTGTACAGCGCCGTCACAAAATCGGCTTGTGCTGCCGCCGTCAGTCGTTTTTCAATCACCTCCCAAGGCGTCAGCAAGTCGCTGAGACTGATGGCACAAAAATCGTGCATTAACGGTGCACCGACTCGCGCGGCTGTTGCTTGCAGTGCCGTAATGCCTGGAAACACTTGAACGTCAGGCGTTCCCGTCCACTCTTGGGCGCGGAGTTCTTCTAGCACCAAGCCTGCCATGCCGTAAATGCCACAATCGCCGGAAGAAATGACCGCCACCGTCAAGCCCCAGTTAGCGAGCTGGATCGCGCGTTCGGCTCGCTGTCGTTCTTGAGTGATCGGCAAGGCTTCGACGATCTGACCGGGACGCAGAATTGGAGCGACCAGATCGACATAGAGGGAATAGCCGATCACGACATCAGCGTGCGCGATCGCGCTTTGAGCCGCAGGCGTAATTTGAGCAAGTTCTCCAGGTCCAATCCCGACTAGCCAAAGTTTTCCGGTGCGTCCGGTGTATTCTTGCGGCGATTGAGCGACTGCGATTGTCACTGCGCCCGGTTGTCCGGCTTGCCGAACGATCTGTTTTGGGATCAGAAGCGGCGGATGGGGAGCAGATGGGAGATTGGGATCAAGGAGTTTTGTCTCCGCTCCATTCGTCACAAAATTCGCTGCCAATAGTGCGGCGGCCTCTGCTACGCTCGGCGTTCCAACTTCCGCCTCAACCACGTCGGACGGAGTTGGAACGCTGACTGTCCGGAGGTCTTCAGCCGAAAAGCATTTCAGGGGCAATGCGCGATCCTTCGGAGCTTGGCGGGGCCAATCGCGGCAAAAATCGAGCAATCCCGCTTCATCGGCTTTGAGATCGATCGTCGCAATGCCTGCGATTGCGCCTTCTGCCAAATGATGCGCCGCAAACACCTCTTGAATCGCTTGCTCGATCAACGCTTTTGATGTGCCTCGCTCACAGCCGATCCCCACCCACAGCACTCTTGGATGCCACTGCACCTTGCTCGAATCGGGCGCAAATCGCCGTTGAATCGCACTAATCCAAACTCGCGCGGTCGGCTCAAGACCCTCTTCTCGAACGGTTGCTGTGAATTCAGGAAAGCCAAATTGAAATGAATGATGCTTCGGTAAGTGCGATTGCCACAGCGTAGACCCTGTTTCCTGAATCACCTGTACCGGATCTTGACGCGCGATCGCAGCGCTCACTCCCGTCCAGTCTCCCTCTCCTTTCGTCCAGCCATAGGGCAGCCCTAAAGCATCGATTCCAGGTAACCCCAGCCGATTGGATGCTCCTGTTAGAACTGGGGTTGCACCGATCTGGAGGGCGATCAGTTGAGTGAGTCGATCCGCCCCTCCTTGATGCCCACCGCACAAGCTAATCACAAACTTTCCAGCTTCATCAACCACCACCACCGCTGGATCAGTCTCTTTGTTCTGAAGCAACGGCGCAATCAGCCGCACCACTGCCCCGGTAGTTAAACAAAACACTAAACTTTTCTGCTGATCCCAAAGCTGAGCTAGATGATCTTGCAGGGGTTTCTGGTAAACTTGAATACACGGACTTTCAGAAGTTACAGAAGCAGGCACCCAGAGAGTGGTCTGCAACAATTCTGTTAGGACTTGTAAGCGCTTTGCTCCGAGGGGAGTTGTTGCGATCGCGGCAAGTGGAAGAAATTCTTCAAACAAGGATGGTTCGAGGCTTTGTAAAGAACATTGAAAATCTTGACCCGCTCGGTTAGAGTCGGTGATGGTCAAGGCAAAATGATTCAGGGTGCGCTGACTGTGAACAAATCGCGTTTAGTGGAAATAGATCATGCGAGTCTCCAATCGTCACACCCTTCCCGTTGTACTGACATTAGCTGTAGGTGTGGTTGCTGCTGGGTGCGATGAAGCCCCTGATCTGGTCAGCGCTTATGCAGCCGATGATCGCTATGATGTTGGCTTAACCGATCCAGCCTACTACATTAACTTAGGTCAAGAATTGCGCAGCAGCAATAAGCCTGATGACGCCATTGAAGCGTACCGCAAAGCGATCCAAATTGATCTTAAAAGTGCCGCTGCCTATCATGGATTAGGGGAGGTCTTGTCTCAACAGCATCGCTCTGAAGAAGCGATCGCGTCGTACCGCCGTGCGATCCAAATCAATCCTCAAGATGCCAGCGCCTACCATGGCATGGGAAATGCCCTTGCTGATCAAAAGCGCACCGAAGAAGCGATCGCGTCTTACCGCCGTGCCATTCAAGTAAATCCGAAAGACGGAACCGCTTACGCTGGGTTGGGAAATGCGTTGATGGAGCAGCGTAAGATCTCAGAGGCGATCGCGGCCTACGAACAAGCGTTGGCAGTAGCCGACAAACCCAAACAGAACGTCAATGCTCGTACCTTGGCGCTGCTTGGATTGGGGCGGGCACTCTATGCGCAGGAAAAATGGGACGATGCGATCGCGCTATACCGCCGCGCGATTGAACTCAGCCCAACTTACACCTGGACTTACATTTATTTAGGGCATGCCCTAGTCGAGCAGAAACAATTCCAAGAAGCCAACCAGAATTATCAGCAAGCTCTCAAGCTTCCGAATGCGAAAAAGCTGAAGTTAGGAGACAGTCATGCCCTAGCGCATAACGGTTTAGGAATGGTGCTGCAACGCCAAGGTAAACTTCAACCTGCGATCCAGCACTATGAGCAAGCCATTAGTCTAGATCTGAGTTACGAGACCGGACACAAAAATCTTAAAGGTGCAAGGCAGATGCTCACGAATCAAGCTCAGCAAGGCATTGTCCCAAAGCGAGCGTGATCTTGCTATTAAATGTGAAAACAAAAATCGTTCGATCAAGGGGCGATCGAACGATTCAAAAGCTAAATTTTAGCGTGTTCTAGCTAGAAAGGTTTGACTTAGGAAGACTGGCAGCGCTCTTAGCTAAATCTTCCGCAAGTTTCGAGAAAGCTGCTTTTTCAGGGGAAGCTTGCGCGGCAATCGGCGCTTTTGTCCGCCCTAATGCCTGCTGCAACATCGGTGTTTTGAGAACCGAATCATTCGCCAAGGTGAACAGAGGATTCGAGAGAATTCCTGCGATCGACGTTGCAATCAAGGCGGCAACTAAGCCAACCTGCAACGGACGCATTCCTGGCAGCGTCCAGTTGCTCGGTGGGTAGTTCTTCACCGAGTCAGACATCTCTTGCGGCTCTTTCACCACCATCATCTTGACCACGCGGATGTAGTAGTAAATCGAAATTACGCTCGTCACTAGACCTAAAATCACCAACGGATACGCACCGGCTTGCCAACCTGCCCAGAACAAATACAGCTTGCCGAAGAACCCGGCAAGGGGAGGAATGCCGCCTAGCGAGAGCAGGCATACGCTGAGCGCCAGCGTTAGTAAGGGATCTTTCTGATATAAACCAGAGTATTCGCTGATTTGGTCGGTTCCAGTTCTCAGCGAGAACAAGATCACGCAGGTAAACGCGCCCAAGTTCATAAACAGGTAAACCATCAGGTAGAACACCATGCTGGAGTAGCCCGCATTCGTACCCAAAATTAACCCGATCATCACAAAGCCCGCTTGCCCGATTGACGAGTACGCCAGCAGTCGCTTCATGCTCGTCTGTGCCAGCGCAACTACGTTGCCCAGCACCATACTGAGAACGGCCAACGCCGTCATGACAAACTGCCATTCCTCACTCACGAGCGGGAAGGCCGTGACGAGCAATCGAATCGCTAGAGCAAATCCAGCGGCTTTTGATCCCACGGACAGAAACGCTACGACTGGCGTTGGTGACCCTTCGTAGACATCCGGTGTCCACTGGTGGAAGGGAACCGCCGCAATTTTGAACGCAATCCCCGCGATCGCAAACACCAGCGCGATCACTAGCCCGATGGATTTATCCAAGCCAGCCGCCGCGATACCCGCTGAAATTGCACTGAGTCTGGTTTCTCCGCCCGACAAGCCGTACAGCAGCGACGCGCCGTACAAGAAGATTGCCGAACTCGATGCCCCAATCAACAAATACTTTAGCGCTGCCTCATTTGAGCGAGGATCGCGCTTTGTATAGCCCGTCAATAAATAAGAGGAAATACTGAGCGTCTCTAACGAAACATATACAGCAACTAGCTCATCCGAGCCAGACAGAAACATCCCGCCTAGGGTGGCGGTGAGCAGAATCGTAATAAATTCTGCTAGAGAGGTGCCTGACTGAGTGACATAGCGAATCGACATGAGAATCGTTGTTGCTGCCGATAGAGCAATGATCCCCCGGAACACAACGCTGAGCGCATCGCCGTTAAATTCACCAATAAAGCTAATTGGGTTAGCGATATCCCATTGATAGAAGAGCGCTCCAACTGAGGCCAGCAGACCCGCGATCGCAATGTAGGGCGTCCACTGCATCGACGCTTGGCGTCCGATAATCAAATCGACCACCACAACCGTCATCAAGGTAACGATTACGATCGCCTCTGGTACGATCGTGCCAGCATTTAACTGAGCAGCAAGAGAAGCAAAATCCATAAAACGAAATCCAACTAAGCAGAGTTAACGAAACTTTATGATGAACGCATCTAAAGTTCTGTAGATCTGACGGTCATAGGTCTTCATAACGGATTTTAGCGTGCAACCTCGTTTAGTTCCCGTTAAATGTCAAATCCCTTCTTTAGAGCTTAACCAATAGACTCTTCTAGCGTTATGGTCTAAAGTCTAGGTCTTGAGAACTCATTTAAGGCTCTATGAATCAAAATCTGAATTTATCTAGATGGTGAATCCGTTTCATTCCTTGGGTATGGTTATAAGTTAAGAGAGGGGTAGCCATGACTCATCTTTCTAGCCCGTTGAATGATCATCTGTGTGATCATCGGCTGCTCACCCAACCTACGCTGCTGGTCTTGACCCTTAGATTGGTTATCCGAACTCCACGATTATTCAGATTTGGTGCTATTGATGAGATAGACCTCTGAGCCTTTCCTTCTGTCGAACTGCGAATTTCTTCAACGAGACCCATGTCAACTCTTGTTATCGTCGAATCTCCAACCAAAGCAAAGACTATCCGCAACTACTTGCCGCGCGGCTATCGGGTAGAGGCGTCGATGGGACATGTGCGTGATTTGCCGCAATCGACGGGTGACGTTCCCGCCTCCATTACCGACAAGAAAGTGCGGGAGCTTGGGGTAAACGTTGAGGCGAACTTTGAGCCAATTTATCTAGTCCCCAAAGACAAGGCCAAGGTTGTCAAAACGCTGAAAGACGCGCTTAAGGACGCTGATGAACTGGTTCTCGCAACTGACGAAGACCGCGAGGGGGAGAGTATTAGCTGGCACTTATTGCAGCTTCTCAAGCCAAAAGTGCCTGTTAAGCGCATGGTCTTTCACGAAATTACAGAAGAGGCGATTCAGGAGGCGATTCAGAATTGCCGTCAGGTCGATGAGCGGCTGGTGCGAGCGCAGGAGACGCGGCGCATTCTCGATCGCTTGGTGGGCTACACTCTCTCGCCCCTCCTCTGGAAAAAGATTGCGTACGGTCTATCAGCAGGACGGGTGCAGTCCGTCGCCGTTCGCGTGCTGGTGAATCGCGAACGAGAACGCCGCGCCTTCCGTAAAGGGAGTTATTGGGATCTCAAAGCGCTGCTTGCCGTTGAAACTGACACTAAAAGTAAAGCTAATAGCGAATTTGAAGCGAAGCTCGTTACATTGGCAGGTCGCAAACTGGCAACCGGAGCCGATTTTGATGAATCCACCGGACAGGTTGCAGCGGGTCGAAACGTCGTGTTGCTTAGCGAAGCGGAAGCGCGATTGCTGCAAGAGCGCCTAAGGGACAAACAGTGGACGGTAACAGACCTAGAAGAACGTCCCGTGACGCGCAAACCTTCGCCGCCGTTTACTACTTCAACGCTGCAACAGGAGTCGAACCGTAAACTTGGCTTGTCGGCTCGCGACACGATGCGGACGGCGCAAAGCTTGTATGAGCAGGGCTACATCACCTACATGCGAACCGACTCGGTGCATTTGTCGGGTCAAGCGATCGCGGCGGCTCGTAGTTGTGTCGAAGCCATGTATGGCGCACCTTACCTGAGTCCTCAGCCTCGCCAATATACAACCAAGAGCAAAGGCGCACAGGAAGCGCACGAAGCCATTCGCCCCTCTGGAAGCACCTTCCGGACTCCCCGCGAAACGGGTTTGAAAGGACGAGAGTTTCAACTCTACGATCTGATCTGGAAGCGCACGGTGGCAACCCAGATGGCTGAAGCGCGTCAAACGCAAATCACGGTGCAAATTGGGGTAGAAGATGCAGGCTTCCGCGCCAGCGGCAAGCGCATTGACTTCCCCGGATTTTTCCGAGCGTATGTCGAAGGATCAGATGATCCGAATGCCGCAATCGAAGATCAAGAAGTGATTCTGCCCGCGATGCGATCGGGGGATCATCCCGAATGTCGAAATTTGGATGCGATCGGGCATGAAACCCAACCGCCGGCACGATTTACTGAAGCATCTTTGGTGAAGACGTTGGAGAGCGAGGGCATTGGGCGACCGAGTACCTACGCCAGCATTATTAGCACCATCATTGACAAAGGCTATGCTCAACTAGTTGGAAGTGCCTTGATTCCAACCTTTACCGCATTTGCCGTTACGGATCTGCTCGAAAAACACTTCCCGGATATTGTCGATCCAAAATTTACCTCCAAGATGGAGCAAAAACTGGACGATATTGCCGATGGAGATATTGATTGGCTGCCGTACCTGCGAGAGTTTTATCTCGGCAATACAGGACTCGAAACTCAGGTGCGCGATCGGGAAAGCAACATCGATCCCAAAGACGCCCGCACTATCCACCTCAACGATCTAGAAGCCAAGATCCGCATTAGCAAGACTGGCGCTTACATCGAATCCGAAAGCGGCAACATTAACCTTCCTAAAGATCTGCCGCCTGCCGATCTCAATGCCGAGAAGGTTGAGGTCTTGCTGAAAGGGCCTAGTAAACTTGGGCTACATACTGAGACCGGGGAGCCGATTTACGTCAAGCTAGGTCCTTACGGACATTACATTCAGCTTGGCGACAAAACGGACGAGAACCCGAAGCCTAAAAACGTGTCTTTGCCGAAAGGCGTGAATCCAGAGCACGTCACGATGGAGCAAGCGCTGGGGTTGCTGTCCTTACCTCGCACGCTGGGGATGCACCCAGAGACAGGCAGAAAGGTTCAAGCCGCGATCGGTCCTTATGGCCCCTACGTTGTCCATGATGTGGGTAAAGACGAGGAAACGGGAAAACCGAAGAAAGACTATCGATCGCTCAAAGCAGGCGACAATGTCATCACCATTACCTTTGAGCGTGCCTTGGAAATGCTGGCAGAACCGAAAGCGGCACGGGGCAAGCGGGGAACTGCAAAACCGCTTCGTGAGCTAGGCGGACACCCAGAGGACGGTGAACCCGTTAATGTTTACGATGGTCCCTACGGTGCATACATCAAGCACGGCAAAGTGAATGCGTCTGTCCCCGAAGGGCAGACCGTTGAGTCGTTGACGATGGATATGGCGGTGGAAGCGTTGTCCGCCAAAGCAGGTACGAAGAGCAAAGGGCGTAAGTCGTCTAAAACCTCTACCAAATCGACCTCGGCTAAGTCGGGCGAAACGAAGACGACTGCGAAGAAGTCCGGCACGACCAAAACGGCGGCGAAGACTACGGCTAAAAAATCAACTGCTAAAAAATCGACGACCAAAACGGCGGCTGCAAAGAAGACAACTAGTACTCGAAAAAAGGTTCAAACGCCTGAGTGAATCTGGGTCTAACTAGTCTTGGGAGCTTACCTCGAAGAAGGAGCGTTAGTTCTACTAACTTGTGACGTTAAAAAAACCTAGTTTCATCCGGGCAAAACCTAGGTTCTGTTGACATTTGAGATAATAGCAACAGAACCTCTCCCTACTCTCAATG
>NZ_JCACCM010000052.1:0-2652 GCF_059501405.1 Myxacorys sp. | reverse complement strand
TTCCGGGCACTGCAGAGAATCACCTTATCCATCTCTCCATTATGCAACGCCGTTTCGTCTACGCGCCAGGAATCATTCGTTGGCTTCAGATGAGGTCGAATGCGTTTATCGAGTTCCGGGGCATACTTCAGCACCCATCGGTTGTTTGCCTATGTCGTGGCGAAGCCATCGTTGAGTGGTCTGCCTCCACTCCTCGTTCCTGCATCATCTCCTCTAAATCTCGCACCCCTTGGGGAAGCGAAGCTACAGCTCAAAGCATAGCGGCAATACCACCGCACATTGGGCAGGATGATTTCGGGCAAAAAATGCCGCCATTTGAAGGGAGAAGCAGTAGACATCGGAGGGCAAGAAGGAGAGTATCGTCCTGCTTACCTTACACGACTCGGTTTTTGCGACATAACCGGTTGCAGTCGATAATGACTGCACAAGTCATCATACAGACGAGTGAGCGGTTTGTTTCGTACCCCACCCATGTTGCGACATGCCGCACTCAAACTATCAGTGCGATGTTGCTTCGGCACGCCTCCACACAAAAACAGCGCATTCTGCAACCCTTCAGATAACGCAATAAAGCTTTCTCCGCCTTAAATGATTTGAGCGTACTGCCACCCACTGTAGGCCAATCGGTAATGGTACAACAAATGCTCAAACGGTTTGCCGGCAATGGTAATCTCAATTCCTTTGAGTTCCGTGAAGTTGGACAAGCCCATCATCCCCGGGTCATGCCGCAACTCAAACATAATCTCTTTGCTATCACCATGTAAGGCTTTCCAGGCGGCAACCCGCCGTTGCAGGGTGCGAAGTACTTGCGGGTACTGGCCGGGATAGCGTTCTTGCAGCCATTCAAACAAGGTCATCGGTTGAAGACCAGGACTGGCTTTGAGCATTGGCTTCAACTCAGACTCCCAAACCTCAGCCAGCGGGTCAGGCGTACTTCTCCAATCACGCACTCGTCCTCGATTTGGTTGCTGCTCGCCTGCTTCAATTCGTTGCCCAGTTCGGGCTGAAAAGCCAGACAACTCTGCGGCTTCCACTTGAGTGAAGCCTTTTTCTCGTGCCCTCATATACACTTGAGTTTGATATGTTTTGATTTTTCCAGACACCCTGCGAGTCTCCATGTACCGATGGAACTCTTCCAGGGTGTCTTTTTGATGCTGCTCCTTGACTCATTGAGTCAGGCGAGCTTTTCGCGATCATCCGGTGGGTGAATGAAATACCTCGCCAATCTTCCTGACTTCACCGCCAGCTTCATTGTCATCTAATAATCACCCGCGAAATTGCGCTGACCGTGCGTTTTCCCGGTGCTAGAATTGCACCCACAACTAGAACTAAAACACTTCGCCACACCCGCTTGAAAAATAGGGCAGCAAACGGTAGCAGCAAGCTTAAAAAGTCTTCCGGTAGCATCTGCATCAGAACCCATTTAATATCCTTGTTCTGATTTTGCTACCTTTTCTACTGACTGAATGGATAAAGTCGAGCTAAAGCACTCGCAGTTTTATAATTGAAAGATGAAAAAGCTTACGATTACCCGACCTGACGACTGGCATCTGCATCTACGCGACGGTGCGGCGCTGAAAGCAGTTCTGCCCCACACTGTGCGTCAGTTTGCCCGCGCGATTATCATGCCGAACTTGAAGCCCCCAGTACGCTCGGTAGCTGATGCTGCGGCCTATCGCGATCGCATCCTTGCAGCCATTCCAGATGGCAAACGGTTTGAACCACTGATGACGCTCTACCTCACCGACAACACCAGCCCCGAAGAAATTACCGCTGCCAAAGAATCCCAGTTTGTCAAAGCGGTAAAGTACTACCCAGCCGGTGCAACGACCAACTCAGACTTGGGTGTGACGGACATTCGTCAGTGCGATCGCGTCTTTGAAGCGATGCAGCAGGTAGACATGCCTTTACTCCTGCATGGGGAAGTGACCGATCAAGATGTTGATATGTTCGACCGCGAGAAAGTGTTTATCGAGCGACATTTGATCCCCCTCAATCAGCGATTTCCCAACCTGCGCGTGGTGCTTGAACACGTTACTACCTCAGATGCTGTGCAGTATGTCCTGTCTACCAACAATATCGCTGCGACGATCACGCCACAACATCTATTGTTTAACCGCAATATCCTATTTCAAGGTGGCATTCGCCCCCATTTTTACTGCCTGCCCATTTTGAAACGTGAGGAGCATCGCCTGGCTCTTTTGCAAGCGGCAGCCTCTGGTAATCCTAAGTTTTTTCTTGGCACCGATAGCGCTCCCCATCCCCGCAATGGCAAAGAAAGTTCCTGTGGCTGTGCGGGTTGCTATTCGGCTCTGCATGCTATGGAGTTATATGCAGAAGCTTTTGAGAGCGTTGATGCACTCGATAAACTTGAAGCTTTCGCCAGTTTCTATGGACCAGATTTTTATCAACTCCCGCGCAATACCGAACAGATTACTTTGGCCAGAACGACCTGGCGCGTTCCCGATGAAATTTCATTTACTGAATCTGGACTTGTGCCCTTACGGGCAGGTCAGGAGATGACGTGGCAAATGCTTGACGCTAGCATGGCTGAAGCTAATTGATTTGGATGATCATGTTATCGATACGCTATTCCTTAGTGCAACTTTAGGAAACCTGTTTTGTCAGTGGGTCGAGTAAGGGACAATCGAA
>NZ_JCACCM010000051.1:0-2681 GCF_059501405.1 Myxacorys sp. | reverse complement strand
TTCAAGGATTATCGTACTTAATTTCGAATATTCCCGGTTAAGTTGACGATACCTTTGTCTGCCCTGAGCAAGCTTAGAACTCCAGCCCAACACCCGCTTGCAGACTCAGCGCACCCGCATCACTGTCCCGGAACGCATTGATGCCATACTTGGCATCGCTGTACACGACGACGCCTTTCGCCACTTGGGATTCAACTCCCGCCGTCAGCACCGCCGCATCTTGATTCCCGATCGGAGACGTCACCCCACCATTCTGCACAAAGGAGTAGCCAGCTCCGGCATACAGGTTGGATTTGTCATTCAACCGCAGATCGTACGTCAGGGTCGGAATAATCGCGCTATTCTTACCCGTAAACAAGACGGAACCCCGCGCAGACACAGGAGTATTGGGAATGGCAAAGCGCCCTTGAACATTGCCGCCAAAGGAAGTGTCATCATTGCCGCGTCCACCACTGAGGACACCACCAGAAATGCCAGCGCCCACATAACTGCGATCATAGCGAGGAGCAGGTTGAGCCGAGGCAGCACCCACTTCAACGAACAGCGGAGAAACGACTAAAGCAGCGAGACCCGAAAGCATCGTAACAGATTGAAGAGATCTCATAGTCACCTAAAGGATTGTGAAAGGTAAAGAAGTGTTTGTGCCTGGAAAGGCAACAAGAAGAAACATCAGCGACTCACGACTTCTTGGGTATCACCAGCAGACTGGGATTGAGGTGCAAAGCTGCTCCAGAGTGCTGGGAAGCGAGTGAGTGCGAAGAGAATCAGAATGGGCGTGAAAGTTGAATTGCGCTTGGTTCTGATTCCATACTTCTGTTATAGAGCGGGGGAGATGTCAAAGAGGCGGGGACTGTTCACTTTACTAAGCGTCCTAAGTAATCCGGAATGCGTCCTGACTCCTGTGAAGAAGAAGACCTTGATGATCGGCTCCTCCAGTTTCATTAACTATTAAACAAAACTTAGTGAATTATAATTCGGCTGTGTTCTTTGCCCTGCTTGGTGTTTAGTACTTTTTTCCGCCCTCGCTGATTTTTCGGGTTGCCTTTTTTCATTAAGTTAATGGCTGATGGCTGTGATAACTTAGTGAAAAAATCAAGGCTGGCATGGCGTTTCAAAAAGGCGAAAATCCGCATCACCCGCTTCCGGGATCTGTGCTGACAGTTGAACCGATTCGGGATAAGAAGGCGATCGAGCGAATCAAGAAACTGCTGCGGGACCAGCCACGTGATCTGTGTCTGTTTGTACTGGGAATCAATACTGCCTTTCGTGCCAATGAGTTGCTCTCGCTCACGGTTGGTCAGGTGCGCTCCCTGCAACCTGGGGATGTGCTGCGCGTCAAGCAAAGCAAAACGGGGAAGTTTCGGAGTGTGACTGTGAATGGGGCGGTGGTGAAGGCGATCTCCCAGTACCTCACGGCTCATCCCCTTCCCGATAACGCGTTCCTGTTCCAGGGCAAGCGCGGTTGTCTCACTGTTCCCACCGTGAGCACGATGGTGAAAACCTGGTGTCAGCATGTGGGACTGAAGGGCAAGTATGGCAGCCACAGCTTGCGCAAGACTTGGGGGTACTGGCAGCGGCTGGAGCGCGGCACCGCCATTCCGCTGCTGATGGAAGCTTTTGGACACGCCACCCAGCAACAGACCTTAGCGTATCTGGGCATTCAAGCCGAGGAGATTGCCCAGATTTATGAGCTGGAACTGTAACCGAATGGCAACTGGTCAGGAGCAATGTCTGCTACCAATGGTTCATCAGGGTTATCAATGGGTGAGTTGGAATCCTCTATCAAAAAAGGCTCGTTTTTTAATAGAGCAATATAAGGTTAGCTAAGCAATCTAATTGTTAGTCATTCTCAGTTTGAGGTGAGGATGTCCATACACAACATAGGCGAGCCAGGTTGCGTCACCTCCTTGTTTCGCTTGCTGTCGCGCTGCAATGGTCGCCTCAGCAAGTGTCATTCCCTTAATTAAACTCAAATACAGTGTTTCGGTGAAAATGCGAGCTGGGCGATCGCCTACTGACCAGAGGGTGCCTACAAATACGCCAGCACCGCCTTTGAGAAACGCTTGAGCAAAGCCGCCAATTCCAGTTAACCTATACCCCTCTCTCCCAATCTGGCAAGCATTCAAAACGACCATTGGGCGTTCGCTTCTATCCCGCAAATTGCATTGACAGTACTGCCCTATAGTCGTTGCACTGAGATAGACAGGTACATATCTACCGTTCTCTACTCGTCCTTGTAGCATTAATTTCGCGTTAGCAATGTTGTCTTGCTCTGCAAGTCCATGTCCTGCAAAGTGCAGCAAATCAAAAGAGGATAAGGATAACAGGTTGCGCACATCAATGGGTTGAGGTTCAACTTTAGTGGCTCCAAATTGCTGCTCTAGAAAGTGAGACTCCTGCTCTGCTTGAGGTAAACGATAGCGATTATCTGGATAGCAGGGGATCACATAGGTAGCACGCCCAGGTCTGATGCTGATTTCTTCAGGAGGAAACCCAACATCATGTAGCCAGCGGACTAAGCCCATTTGTCCTAGAAAGCAAGTTTCATTGGGTAAATAATTCTGACCTGGTGGTTTCAGATGCACCAATTCTCAGGGAATAAAAGGCTCTGTCGAAATAACCATGATGCCTGCTTGACTGACAAAACTAAGAAGCTGGAAAGCTAGTGAGGACGGTGAATT
>NZ_JCACCM010000050.1:0-51011 GCF_059501405.1 Myxacorys sp. | reverse complement strand
AATTCACCGTCCTCACTAGCTTTCCAGCTTCTTAGTTTTGTCAGTCAAGCAGGAGTAGTGAGTTAGAAGTAGTGAATTAGAAGTAGTTGAGGGCACGGCGATGGATGATGAATGCTGCGTAATTCCGGTGATCAAATCTCCTCGCGATTATCAAGTTTATCGCATTAGTCCTCACGACACGAATCGATTAGCGATCGTATTTGATCCCGCGATCGCGAACTTCTCCCTCACCGTTTGTGTCGAGATTTTCGACATTGACGGCAAGACGCCGCCCAATCGTCATCAGCGTGCGATCGAAATGTTTTTCGTACTGAAAGGCGAAGGGGTTGCTAACTGCGACGGCAAAGAAGTGCCCATTCGTCCTGGGGATAGTTTGCTCGTTCCGGCAACTGGAATTCACGAAATTCGCAATGTCGGTTCAGAGCGCTCTACACGTTGTGTATCATGATTCCAAACGAAGATTTTGCGGAATTGATTCGCAGTGGCATTCCGGCAGAACTCGACGCCGAAGACTTAGCCGTTTTGCAACGCGCCCCACTGCCGCAGCTCGTGACGTAATTCGCAGTCGAAAAACCGCTTCAACGCATGATGACAACCCTTTCCATGTTGACCCGCGATCTCGTCCGGCTCGATGCAGATGTGTATTATCCCGACAGGTATCATCCCAACCGTGAGGGTGAGTTTCCGGTGCTGTTGATGCGGCAACCGTATGGACGCGCGATCGCATCGACAGTTGTCTATGCTCATCCAACGTGGTACGCAGCGCAAGGATACATTGTCGTCATTCAAGATGTGCGCGGACGAGGCACATCAGCAGGAGAATTTAAGCTGTTTGAACATGAGATCGAGGACGGTTTCGATGCGGTCAATTGGGCAGCGAATCTGCCGGGAAGCTCTGGCGTTGTGGGAATGTACGGGTTTTCTTATCAGGGAATGACTCAACTCTATGCGGCTGTCAACCGGCCTCCCGCGCTCAAAGCGCTCTGCCCTGCCATGTTGGCAGGTGATCTGTACCACGATTGGGCGTATGAAGGCGGCGCATTCTGTTGGTTTGCCAATTTGGCGTGGGCAATTCAACTTGCGGCTGAAACGGCTCGACTCAAAGGAGATGAGGTCGCCTTTTTAAAATTCTCGAATGCGGCTCGCATTCTTCCACTCTACGATCCAATTCCAACTCGTCCGCAACTAATGCAGGAGTTGGCGCACTACGATTCGTTCTATCAGACTTGGCTCGATCATCCCGACCCTGAAGATGACTATTGGAAGCGATTATCACCGCTGACTTATTTAGAAAACTTTGATTTGCCGATGCTGCATATCGGAGGCTGGTTTGATACTTATATGCGCGGCACATTGAACTTCTACAAAGCAATGAAGCAACCCGCGCAACACTTGATCGTGGGTGCGTGGGCGCATTTACCGTGGGGTCGTAAAGTTGGCGCGATCGATTATGGGGCAGAAGCAGTGAGCAAGTGCGATCGCGCTCAAGTCCGATGGTTTGATCAGTTTCTCAAAGGCATAGATACTGGGCTTCTAGACGAACCTCCGATCAAGCTATTTGAAATGGGCAGCAACCAATGGCGATCCTATTCTGAGTTTCCGTCAGATGCTGCTCAAGCTTTTTACCTCAGCAGTAGCGGACTTGCTGGGATTGACGAAACGGATGGTTCTCTCGTTTCCACACCCCAGACGCTTTCTCCTGCTGATATCATCGTTCACGATCCGTGGCGACCTGTCCCCGCTTCAGGCGGTCATGCTACTTACCCGTGTGGTTCCTTCGATCGTTCCTCGCTCGATTGTCGGAGTGATATTCTCACGTACACATCTAAACCGTTAACGGAAGTGTTGCATTTGGCTGGAGAACTCTTAGTTGAGTTAGAGTGCAGTGCCGATCAGCCAAGTTTTGATATCTGTGCGGTATTGTCGGAAGTGAAACCGAATGGTGGTGTCTATAACTTCTCTCAGGGATATGTGAGGGTTGGTCCTCGCCCCCAGCCCCACAGAGAGAGGGGCGAGGTGAGAATTGTGCTTCAGCCGACTTGCATTCAGATTCAGATTGGGAGTGCAATTCGATTGAGTTTGAGCGGGGCATGTTTTCCGGCCTATCCTGTCAATTCGGGAACGGCAGAAGTGAGCAGAATGGCGGCTCAAATTATTACGATCGCAGTTTATAGCGGACGTATCACTAGCGGACATGTAACTCATTGACTGTTCCTGTATCCAACGTTGCAGCAGAGGGTGAAATAGTCGAAGACGCTTTGTTTGCTCAATTCTGGTTTGTTCAAGTTTTGATGACGCAATGACTCTGAAACTCGTTTTGCGGCTTCGGCAACCACTAATAAGTGTTTAATCAAATAAGCGTTTAATTAAAAGAATTAAGTGCCTAATCAAGACAAGCTCTCATCCAACAATCGTTGAGGATGCTGAGTTTCGAGCGGTAGCTGGATAGTAAAGCAGATGGTAGAGTCAGCACTTTTAACCCCAATTGAACCATTTAGGTGTTCAATCAGACGTTTTACCAGTGCTAACCCTAGTCCGGTTCCACCATGTTCCCAGCGATCGACACTGGTAACGCGGTAAAACTTCTCAAATAAGTGTGGTAATGCTTCGGGTGGTAATTTCACGCCTGAGTTGCTGACTTGAATTTGTAGAGTTCTATCGTTTACCTGGGCTGTAACCGTGATCTGCTCATGGGGTGGCGTATATTTGCAGGCATTGTGGAGTAACTCCATGAGAATGCGTTTAAACCCAGGTAAATCCGTTGTAATGATTGGCAAGTCTGGGGGTAAATGGAGATGCAGACTCTGTTGCTGTTTTTGAGCGCGGGCTTCAAAGGGTTCTGCGATAAATGGCAGCCAATAATTCAGATCAACGCTTTCTAACTCTAGAGATTGTACCCCCGCTTCCAATCGCTGCAAGTCAAGCAAGTCATTGATCAAGGTCAGTTCTTGGGTGCATCCCTCTTCGAGGATCTGAAGGTAACGGGTTAAGCGTTCGTCATGAACCTGCTGTTGATTGAGGGTCAACTGCACCATCCGAATTGCCATTTTGATATTCGCCAGCGGCGATCGCAGTTCATGGGAAACCGTACTGAGAAAGTCATCTTTCAGTTGACTAAGCTCCTCTAAAGCCCTCACCTGTGTCTGAGCGGCTTGATACAAGTGAGATTGGCGGAGGGCGATCGCCGTTTGGATACTAATTTGTTGTAGCAGGCTGGTTTCCCAGGCCTGCCACTCGCGAGAGCCACTATTTTGGTAAGTCGCAAGTAATCCCCAGAGCTGACCGTCTAGAAAAATGGGCGCGATCGCATAGGCTCTAACCTGAAACTGCTCCAATAAATCGATATGACACTGGCTGTACCCAACCGTATAAATATCATTGACGGCAAAGGGTTCATTATTTCGATACCTGCCGCCCTGTCTTTCTTGCAAATAGGTATCTTCCCATAGAGTCTTAATACCTTCCCCCACCAAAGGTACCCATCCCTCCGCCACTGACTCTGCCACAAAATGACCGCTCCAATCTGGAGAAAATTGGTAGATAGTAACCCGATCCGCGTGCAGCGTCCGGCGGGTTTCGTTAAGCACTGTTGCCAGAATTTCCTCTAGGTCTAGCGATCGGTGAATATTTTGGATAATCACTCGCAGCAGGCGTTCTTGTTCTGCCTGGTGTTGCAGGGCTTGAGTCCGCTCTTGCACCCGTTGTTCGAGTTCCTGGTTGAGTTTTTGCAGAGCGGCTTCTGCTCGCTGACGTTCTGCTAGCTCCAGTTGGGTCTGTCGATAAAGATCAGCTTGATGGATGGCTAGCGCAACTTGGTCAGCCAGTTGTTTCAATAACTGGATCTCGTCCTCAGACCACTGTCGGGGCTGATCGCACTGGTGGGCAATCAGCAGTCCCCATAGCCCCGTAGAGTGAAGGATGGGCACGACCAAATTTGCTCGCACCTGAAACTGTCTGAGGAAATCGGCATAACAAGGCTCGATGCTGCCATCGTCAATGTCCGAAACCGTCCGGACTTGTCCATGCACATACTGCTCAATGTACGTCGATTGCAAACAGGGATCATAGATGTTTTGTCCTAGAATGGCTTGGCAACTCACATCCACCGACTCTTGCGCAACATAGCCCCGTTCAGCCGAATTGATCTTAAACAAGAGGACTCGATCGGTCTGCAAGACTTGGCGCACTTCAGTCACGGTCGTGGTCAAAATCTCATTTAGATCGAGCGATCGCCGAATGCGTTCCGTCACCATCCTGATCAATTGCTCTCGCGCGGCAGTGCGACGTAATCGAATTTCCGCTTGTGTTCGCTCTGCCCGGATTTGAGCCTCTCGCACTTCCCGCCGCACAGCCTCTGGCAACCGAGCCAGATTATCTTTCATCAGATAATCATGAGCACCCGCTTTCATCATGGCGACCGCTGCTGCTTCACCGATCGTGCCCGACACCACAATAAAAGGAAGATCGCGCTGACTTTGCCGGACAACCTCCAGTGCTTCAGGTGCATCGCATCCGGGTAAGCGATAATCTGAAATCACCACATCCCAAGGGCGATTAGCCAGGGCAGCACGGAGCGTTTCCGCCGTTTGCACCCGTTCCCAGATTAAGTTAAAATCACCCCGACGCAGTTCTCGCAGCACGAGCAGAGCGTCATCCTCTGAATCTTCAACTATCAAGACAGTCAAGGGTTCGCGCATGGATCACAACCCTCCAGGTAATGGTTCGTTGAGGAGTATCCAATACAGCCCCAGTTGGCGCACCGCCTCAGTGAATTGGTCAATCCCAACGGGCTTTCGCACATAGCTATTGGCCCCGAGGCTATAACTCTCCACGATATCGCAATCTTCACTGGAGGAGGTTAAAACCACTATAGGCAAAAAGCGAGTTTTGTCGCTGGCTCGAATTTGCCGTAAGACTTCTAAGCCATCAACTTTGGGCAGCTTTAAATCCAGAAGTACTACACTTGGTAGTGCTTCTAGACCAAAAATCAGATTTAAAGCTTCTTCCCCATTTCGAGCCACAAGAATTTCATTGGCAATGTTGCCACGGCGGAGAGCCCGAATGGTGAGACGTTCATCATCAGGATTATCCTCGACCAGTAAGATGGGACGCGCAGAAGTCATAGTTTAGGTCTTGTCCTGATGGATGGATTGGGTAGTGTGAAGTAAATTGTGGCTCCCTGCTCCACAGCGGCTTCTGCCCAAACACGACCGCCATGCCGATGAATGCTCCGTTGCACGGTGGCTAAGCCAATGCCCGTACCCGGAAATTCATCTGTGTTGTGCAAGCGTTGAAAGACTCCAAACAGCATGGAGGAATAGGTCATATCAAAGCCTGCTCCATCATCGCGGACAAAATAGACAGATTGCCCATCTTGGTTGAGGATGCCAAATTCGATCTGTGCGGAGGAATGATGGCTAGTAAACTTCCAGGCATTTTGCAATAGATTGCTAATCACAACGCGCATCAAGGTGAGGTCAGCATAAACGATCGCGTCAGGTGCGATCGCGCACTCAACCTGCCGTTCTGGCTCTGAGGCTTTCAATTCCTGCATCTGCTCTTGAACCAGCGCACTGAGGTTGACAGTCGTATACCGCATTTCAGAGCGCGACACGCGAGAGAGGCGCAACAGGTCATCAATTAGCATTCCCATTCGTTGCACGTTACGCCGGATGCGATCGAAGTAGTCTTTGCCCTCGTCATCAATTAGCTCTCCATAGTCTTCTAGCAATGCTTTGCTGAAGCCGTCGATCGCTCTCAAGGGCGATCGCAAATCGTGAGACACCGAGTAGGCAAAGGCTTCTAACTCGCGGTTAGACGCTTTTAGCTGCGCCGTGGTTTGCAGGAGTTGTTCTTCGGCTTGTTTGCGATCGGTAATGTCTCGCACCATGCACAGCACCTGCTGCTCTCCGCACATCATCAGCCGGGCTTCTTCATCTCGGATTTCGCCTTCAATGTCAAGTTGATACTCATACACTTGCAGTTCCTGGGTTTGCAGGGCCTGCTCCACATAATGCATGCGTTCTTTCGCCCGCTCATAAGGAAGAACATCATAGATATTGATCCCTATCATTTCTGACAACGGTTTGAGCAATTTGATACTTTTGCCGCTGCCGAGGGCATCGAGATACGTGCCATCGCGATCAATCCAGATCAGTAAATCAGGAATGGCGCTAATCAAGGCACGATTGGTTGCCTCACTCTGACGTAAAGCGGCTTCAGCTTGTTTGCGTTCAGTAATATCGAGCACTGTGCCCGTGAGCTGAAGCACTTGCCCTGCGGCATTCAAGCTTGGTTCTCCCTTGGCTTGCACATGTACCAACGTGCCATCAGGACGATAAGCGCGGCACTCAAGTTCGTAGGGCTGGGCAGTTGCGATCGCCGTTTCTACCGTTTGTTGGTGCACGTCGCGATCGTCGGGGTGAAATAGCTGCTGAATTTCCTCAAAGCTGGGTGGTCCAGCGGATGCATCGCGCCCAAAAATCCGGAACACCTGGTCTGACCAGGTCACCTTTTCGGTGGGCAGATCCCATTCCCAACTGCCTAGGTTGCCAATGCGTTGAGCCAGTTTCAAATGGGCATCACTCTTTTGGAGTTGGGCTTCAGCTTGCTTCAGTTTTGTGATGTCAACATGACAGCCAATCACTCGCAAGGGTTGCCCGGCTGCATCCCAGTCAATCACTTGCCCGACGCAGATGATCCAAATCGTCGATCCATTTTTATGGTGATAGCGCACCTCGCTGTAGTAGGGCACTTCCCCACGACTTTGCACATGGCGGTCGAAACACTCCAGCACGGCGGGTAAATCTTCCGCAAAGATCAGGCTTTGCCAAGTTTCTGGTACATTGGGCAACTCATGATCTTCATAGCCAAACATGCGCTTCAAGCCAGGACTCATATAATTCCAATGGTTAGGAATATTCCAATCCCAGTATCCTGCCAGGCTGATGTCGAGAAGGGTTTCCAGCAAGGTAAACTCTAGACGCAGTTTCTCGGCCTGTAACCGCGCTGCTTCGGCTTTTTTACGGTCGGTAATGTCGGTATGGGTGCCCAACATTCGCAGAGGGTTGCCTGCTTCATCCCAGGCAACAATTTTGCCTAGCGAGAGGATCCATTTCCAGTCTCCATTACACGTGTGCTGTCGAAATTCCACCGCATAGTCGGAGATTTCACCCTGCACATAGGCGCGATAGATATTGGCAACAGCTTCACTGTCGTCGGGGTGAAGCCGCTCAATCCATTTGGCATTCGTTTCCTCAAAAGTCGTCGGATCGTAGCCTAGCATAGTGGCATATTCAGGGTTAACGATGGCTTCTCCGGTTTGAATATTGAGATCGTAAAGCCCCTGGTTAGCGGCTTTTAAGGCAAGGCGAAGGCGCTCTTCACTGACTCTCAGCGACTCTTGGGTCGCTTTGAGAGCAGTAATTTCTGTGGCAACACCATCAATGCGGCAGGGTTCCCCGTTTGTGTCATAAATGAGCTGACACTGGTCTTGTAACCAGCGGATTTGACCATCCGCCGCAATAATGCGATATTCCAGAGTTGTGCTGCCGGTTTGTTGCCGTTCGTCCATTCCAGCCGTCACTACTGCTTGATCGTAGGGGTGGATCATCTCAAACCAGAGGTTAGAGTTTGCTAAAAACTCCGATATTGAACGACCATAGATTCCTTCTACTGTCGGACTAAGATAGAGCAGTTCTGAAGTCTTTACATCGCGAGACCAGACAATGCCTTTAACAGAATTGAGAATGCTTTCAACCCGCTGTTCCTGCTCCCGTAGGGCAGCTTCGACAGCTTTGCGCTCAGTAATATCTCTAGAGATGCAGAGGATCGACTCCATCGTCTGCTGATCAGACAACTCAGGAGCGATCGCCATTTCAAACGAACGAATTCCCTTAAGGGTGGGTGCTGTAAACTCAATCACCTGTTTTTGTCCGGTTTTCAAAAGCGCTGTCGCAGCGGCCTCCCAAGTGGTGACCATGGCCTCATCCATACCTAGGTCGCGACAGGTTTTGCCTAAAAAGACTTCTGTGGAAATCCCAGTAATTTCGGTGAGGACTGGACTGACGTAGAGATGGCGCAGTTGCAAATCAAACCGTTCAATGATGTCGGGAGAATTTTCTACGAGGGCTTGGTATCGCTGTTGTGACTCAACTAGAGCGGCTTCAGTAGCTTTGCGATCAGCTTCATTGCATTTATGCTCACTGATTTCTAATTCCACGTTGGCAGCTTTTAACTGGCGGCTGCTGGATAGGGTCAATGCTTGGGGAATTGCAGAAATCAACGCTGAAGCTGTCATTAAGGAGATGGCAGCGGTAACAGACTTCAGTGCCCCGGAAGCCCAATAGAGCGGGTGCCAGAGCGTCCAAATCTCTACGGCGTGCGTCAGCCCCGAGGTAACAATAAAAACCCCGAACAGTTGGAGAGCGGAGGAGTAGGGTAAGTCTCGACGTTGACGCACAAAATAGATTAGCGCCAAGAAAATAGAAAAGCAGGCTAAAGCTGTCAGTCCATCAGATAACGCATGGAGCCACACCAGCCCAGGTTCCCAGAGATAGCAATGCTCATGAGGATTAACTGTCAAATTACCAAGATTGCTGTGAAGTACTGTTAACATGCTCTGCTCCCCAATCACCACTGTCAGATCATTGCTGGCGCTGCAAATGCGTTCTGTTGCTTGCTAATTAACAGATTGCCCAATCGGAAACTCTTCAGATGATATGCAACTAGTAAGACAGAATGATTTCACAAAATAAAGATTGACCCCATGGAGCAACGTTAAGGTATTGCAAGAAGTTGCTGATATGAAGATGAGTTACGCTCCACAGCTAATTGAGTATCAAGTCCATATTAAGGGTTTGAAGTTGATACAGTGGTTGTGGATACAATATTTATGGATAGAAGCGATCGCACTCTTAAATCAAGTCAATCTGATTCAACCAAATCGCTTGCTAATTGAATCATGGCTCTATGGTTTCTGCGGAGTTGAGCCTCGCGCGAAGCGTTCAAATAGAAGCCTTGGCAGCCTATCAAACTCGTTTTGGGCGTAATGGTTGAATACTTAAAATTTAAAATAGATGTAAGGTGCATGAAATTTACTAGATTTCATGCACCCGAATCATCCTTAATACTGCTGAGCAGAGAAATTGCTGGTTTTAACTTTTCAAACGGAGACTAAAAAGGGATTTCTGGGGTTGTAACAGCAACGCCACCACCGTAGACGTCATACGTAACATCTGTGGTTTGAGACACTTTGATTTGCATTCTGGCGCGTGCGATCGAGCCAGTCCCAACTGATAATTTTTTGTAGTTTGAGCCGTTGAGAGTTTGTTGTTGACGATCGAATCCTAAAAAACCTACGCCATACCGAACTTTGATTGAAGCACCGACAGGAAGTTTGAAAAAGGCAGTTCCATTGGCGTTCCAAAAGCTTTCAACGGTTCTCCAATCTCCTGCTTCAATCCGCTTGCTGCGAATCATAAATCTATTCTCCTTATTGTTGCGATATTATTGCGATTAAAAGATGGTTGCGATTAAAAGCGACAAGCAACGTCGAACCCAGCGCTGAGACTTTCTGCTCATCCACCGCATTGCAAGGGCCAGCCCAGATTTCTTACCCGCCTTTCAACTCATTCCTCATAATCCATGCGCTGGTTTGCCTTTGCCTCAATTCAATAGGATGTTGAGAAATGCCAGACTGTTGACTTGAGGATTTTACCAGAGGCTATACAGCACAAAGCTTAGAAGCCACTTTTGAAAGTAGTCAATGAAAATAGTAGTAAGAAATCTGGGGTTAACCGCACGTCAATGTTAGGGTCTCACGTCATAGGTAAGGACGTAGTCGGCACCATCCAGTGTGAAACTGGCGGTGGAGTTTTCTACCGGAGTATCCCGAATGACAACAGTACCGAGATGATCGTTGTAGTCGGGCCAGCGTCCCAAGTCTAGATCCCATAATTTAACCTTGGAGCGGACGGTGAACGGGAGTTCCTCGTTGATCTCGAAGACCTCTCCGTTGTTCATGTTCTGTCGGTAAGTTTTGCGACCGGCGTTGGTAAACACTTCCATCAGACATTCATCTGAGCCGAAGGTGTCTTCGGTCTCATTGCAGGTAAGGGATTTGAGGAATAGAAATGCCATTGTATTTCTCCTAATTCTGACAGGGGAGTTTTTGTAATATTGAGTGACCCTTACCAATCCAGTCGATATCATGAAAACAATCGAATGCTGTGAGCCCGTAGTGTGTGGTTCTTCAGACATTCAATGAATGTGATAGCGCTTTGGTTGTGACTTCAGGTAACTTCTTGTCTTTCAACTCTAAAAAATCCTAGTCAATAAGGCAGTACTCGATCGGGTACTTTTCGCATCGTTAAATAATCTTCCGCTTGCTCCCCTGCAGATCACTTGAAGGCCAACGGCTAAGATAGAGAGACGGCAGCTAAAGCTTCTTAAACGCCTGCTTCATCGACTTGTTGCTTGCGATCGCTCTTCAAGAAATCTCTCATTATTTACCGTTTCTTGTAACGTAGTTCTACAGCACCCGACGCATAAGATGTTGTCTTGACCAAATTTAGCTTCTGTTCTGGCACGGCTTGATAAAGAGAAATTCCTGCTCCCAAAATAATCGGAATTAACGTCAGGATATACTCATCAATTAACCCCTGTGCCATAAACAACGATGCAACTTTGCCACCCCCAACAATCCAGATTCTTTTAAAGCCTTTGCGTTTTACATCTTCTGAAATCGCTTTAACATCACTGACAAACACTACGTCATTACGGTTTGTAGATAAATTGCGATTCGTCAAAACATATGAGAGTTTATCAGGATATGGCCAATCCCCAAACCCTACAACCTGCTCATAGGTAGCGGATCCCATGACCAAAGCATCGATCGTCTTGTAGAAAGCTATATATCCGTTATCCTCGCCATTTGTCTCAAACGAGGTCAGCCACTCGATACTGCCATCTGAACTCGCAATGTATCCGTCTAGAGTTGTTGCCAGATACAGAATGAACTTTGCATCGTTTTCCATCTTCAACCTCTGTTAAGTCAAGGTTTTGATACTAAAGCTTAACAGGTCAACTCCAAACTACCGTCACAACCTAATTATCGAAACAAGCTAACGCCTAAGATGAGCAGCGGTAGGTGACACCGCTGCCGAGTGCAAAATTATTAAACTGCTGATCAATTTGTTAACTGGGAGTATCTGGCTAGCTTGATTTAGACGCCTAGCTGCCTAGTGGCTGGTGGATCGGTAGCTCAACAACAAATTCAGCACCCATACCTGGTGTCGAGTGGCAGTAGATCTTACCATTGTGCTTTTCTGTCACGATTTGGTAGCTAATCGAAAGCCCCAGCCCTGTTCCTTTTCCAGTAATTTTTGTGGTAAAGAACGGGTCAAACAACTTAGACAGAACGCTTTCATCGATGCCCAATCCATTGTCTGAAACCCGAATCGACACCCAATCTTGATCGATAACGGATGTGGAAATTCGGATTTCGCCAGGAGACGCTGCAAGGGTGCTCGGTGGTTGCTTTGCATTCCGTTCTTCAACTGCATGGATTGCATTCGACAGCAAGTTCATGAAGACCTGATTCAGTTGGCCTGGGTAACATTCCACTGTCGGGAGCGCGTCGTAGTCTTTGATCACTTGAATCGTCGGACTATCGGCGGTAGGTTTCAAGCGATGCTGCAAAATCATCAACGTACTATCAATCCCCTCGTGAATGTCAACCGACTTAAACTCGGCTTCATCCAACCGCGAGAAGTTTCGTAAAGACATGACAATATCGCGAATCCGCTCTGTCCCTACGGTCATCGATTGAAACAGTTTGGGCAGGTCTTCGATAGTAAAGTCTAAGTCCGCATTCTGCCAATGCTGTTGAATCTGCGGTGCCGGATCAGAGTAATGCTGTCGATATAGATTTACACAATGCAGTAACTCGTGGATATACTGCTCAGCATGTTCTAAGTTGCCATAAATAAAATTAACTGGATTGTTAATTTCGTGGGCAATTCCTGCGACTAATTGCCCCAAACTTGCCATCTTTTCGGCATGAATGATTTGGAGTTGAGCAGCGCGGAGTTCTCTAAGGGCTTGGGCCAGTTGATCTGCCTCTTCGCGCGTTTGACCGAGCAAACTCGACTGGTGGAAGAGACTGGCTTGAAGCAGTGCCACGTTGATTTGGGCAGCCACCTGGGTGACAAATTCTAGTTCGGTTTCTTCCCACTCGCGGGTTTTGCTGCATTGGTGAATGCATAGGAGCCCCCAGAGGGTGTCGCCTTCCATCAGGGGAACGGTGATTTGTGCCTTGACCTGAAACCACTCAATCACGTCGAAATACGGAAGCTTGGCTCCAAGCTTAGTCGTATCAGAAATAACTTGTGCTGTCCTTTGAGAAAACTGGCTCATATGCTGCTGACCAAAGCGATCGTGCACCTTTGTATTGAGAGCAGAATCCAAGTTAGGCAGCACGTCTTCTGCAATGAATTCCCCACTGCAATATCCAGAATCCGGCTCAAAGCGAAGAATCCCGACGCGATCGACGTCTAGCACTCGCCGGACTTCTGCGAGCGCTGGCTTGACGATTGGCTCCCAATTAAACGACTCCCGAATCTTGACGACTAAATCAAACAAGATCCGGCGTTGTTCAGCAGCTTGGTGCAGTTCATCGGCGCGAATTTGGGTTTGCATTAACAAATCAGAACTTTGCAGGGCAACCCCGAGTTGACTCGCGACTTGTGCTAAAAATTCCACTTCCACAGCGTCCCAGTGGCGAGTTCCAGAATGCTGATAGGCGGCTAGAAGTCCCCAAAGATTGCGCCCTACGAAAATGGGCGTGAGGGCATAGGCGCGGATCTTAAATTGCTCTAGAATGTCAAGATGGCAGCGCGAGTGACCAACTTGGTAAATGTTGCTGACGGCAAAAGATTCATTATTTCGATAGCGTCCCCCTTTTGTTTCCTGTAAATGAGTGTCTTGCCAGACCAAGTTTTCTCCAAACGGATTGATACTGTCCCACTGGGGTTCGACCATGCCAAAATTGCTGATAAATTCTCCGCTCCAATCGTCATTAAAGCGGTAGACGGCAATCCGCTCAACACGCAACAGGTTGCAAACCTCTTGGCAAGTCATTTTCAAGATCAAATTAATGTCGAGCGAGGAGCGAATTTTTCCGACGACTTCGGTGAGAGCGCGTTGGCGGGCGATCGCATCTTGCAACGCGATTGCCTGTTGTCTTGACTGTTCCAAATTCTCGGCTTGCTGAATCGCAACGCCTAATTGTGCTCCAACTTGTTCTAGAAACTCAACCTCGAACGCTTGCCACTGACGGGGGCTAGAGTGCTGATAGGCGGCGACGAGTCCCCAAAGTTTGGTTCCGGTAAAAATGGGAGCAAGGACATAGGCACGAATCTTGAATTGCTCCAGAATGTCAAGATGGCAGCGTGTGTGCCCGGCTTGATAAATGTCTACAACGGCAAAACTTTCGTTGTTGCGGTAGCGCCCTCCCTGAGTTTCTTGTAAGTGCGTATCTTCCCAGGCCAAGTTTTTACCGAAGGGATTCGTCCGATCCCAAAGGGGTTCTACGATGCCAAACTGGCTGACAAACTCACCGCTCCAGTCTTCGTTAAAGCGATACACTGCTGCCCGCTCTAGCTTGAGGAGTTTGCAGAGTTCTTGGCAAGCGGTATCGAGGATGATGTGAGTGTCTACGGAGGAGCGAATATTGCCGACAACTTGAGTCAGGGCACGTTGTCGAGAGATTGCATCTTGCAATTCCACGTTGCGTTGTTCTGCCTGCTTTAAGGTTTCTGCCTGCTGCATTGCGACGCCTAAATGGTTGCCAGCCTGGGCAAGAAAAGTCACTTCATGGGGATGCCATTGCCGAGGTGCGGAGTGCTGATAGGCGGCTAACAGCCCCCACAGTTTCGTGCCAACAAAAATAGGCGCGATCGCATACGCTTGGATCTGAAATTGCTCTAGTACTTCAACATGACAATGAGCGTGCCCTGCCTCATAAATGTCTGCCACTGCGAATGGTTCGTTTTTGCGATAGCGCCCACCTTCGGTTTCTTGGAGATAGGAGTCCTGCCATACCAAATCTTTCCCAAAGGCGCTTAAAGCGTCCCAAGGTGGTTCGGCAAACCCAAATTGATTGATGAAACTGCCGCTCCAATCTGCGTTGAACTGGTAAATTGCAACTCGCTCAATTTGCAGTTGACGACAAATATCTTGGCAGGATGTTGAACAAAGTGACTCTATCGGTACAGATGCACGAATCCTTGCCAAAATTCTTGCCAGAATTTTCTGATACTGAACAGAGAGTCGCAGTTGATTTTGGCATTCCTCAATGGTCATAGGAGTTATGGAGGCACGATAAGACTCCCCATAAAATTCCCTTTTATATCTCCAATGCCTCAAACAGAAATCAGCTACCGCTCCTCTTCGCTCGCCGCAGAAACTTCTCTTAACAAAGAACCTTGATAAGGTCGGTGCAAGCGGGCTGTTAGCTTGCACTCTACCCAACCAACTTACTACTTCTTACTAAAAGCTCCCATTGAGCAGTTGCAGTCGCATTACTGACAAAAGAGAACAACGCTCCTTCGGAGCTTGCGAAGCGATCGTTCTATCCCCATGTCGCCACAATACAGATCCGGTTCCATCACTCCACGCAACAACAGTTTTTGTTCTTGAACAAAGAACTTTAATAACCTATGTTTATTCAGTAAGAACAAAAGTTTCGATTTATGTTATCAATGGGCTAATTTTTGTTCTTACTGTTCGAGCTTTTGTTCTTACTGCCCGAGCTTTTGTTCTTACTGTTTGAGCTTTTGTTCTTACTGCTCGAACTTTTGTAATTTTTCCAGCACAATTACCGAGTAAACTGACATGTCTTCATTCAAGTAATGCAGAAAGATGCGGTTTCTACGATCCCTTAGGTGAGTGTTTAAAGCTTGTGACCGCTAGAGCCAAAGGCAAAGTTTTCTTAAGAAGGTAAGTTCTATCTTTAGTCGCAATCCTGCGGAGCTTGCGAAGCAATTGCTCTCCTCAATTCCTGCCATTAGAGCGATGGAAGGAGCAACATCACTTGGCATTATGGCGCTATTCATCACTATGTTTCCTGAATAACTGGTTGATAGCGATCGCTTCACCTCTTCATATGAACTCGATATCTAATTTTCCATATTTTCAAGGAACCTCGTTTTCGGATCTGTTTGCTCAAGACATAACAGATGCTCACTATGCATTTCTCCTAAACTATCCAGCAACCGCAAGTTGGGCAGCCTACCCTAACACAAACCACTACTTCATCCAGGATGGCAGTAGTGAAGCAACCAAAACATCGTTTGACAAGATTTGTCAAAAAGAACCCTGGAAAAATTTAGCCGTGTTGGGCAATGGTTTACCAGGCATCGTGATTTCCCCAGTGCAAGCTGTGTTACGTGACTATTGGCGAGAGCATTTTGGCTTCCGTGATGACAATCTAAAACTGTTTCACTGCTCAAAGTATCTCGATGAACTCAGCCAAAGCAATCCTCTCGGCAGTTCAGACAGCAGTGGGTTTGATCAGATCATTACCCTATTTCCGTTTGATCATCTCAAGCCTGAGAAACACGCTGTTGATCCAGACGTTCACTATCATCTGCTGAGCAAAGTCACGCTATCCGAACTAGGAGTACAGTGCCCGGCCTATAAAAGCTACGATTTGCGCCAAACGCACATTACAGACATTCCCCTACCCCAAGAGTTTCCTTATTTAATCAAAACATCGCATGGGCTCTCAGGAGAGGGCACTTACATCATCAGAAACGCCAGCGACCTCAACTACTGTCTAGAAGAACTGAGAAAATATCTTGAGATTGAATCGGTAAGGATGATTGTGGTTTCAGAATTCATCAAGAATGCCGTGCAAAACCACTGCGTTCAGTTCTACGTCAACAAAGCAGGAGAAGTTACGCTGATCGGTACAACAGGTCAACTTGTAAATGCAGAAGGCAACTATTTAGGTGGGCTAATTCATTACGATGACACAGATATGAGCAAGTTTTTTGAGATGATCGCCGCGATCGCTCACTATGCTCATCAGCAGGGCTACTTCGGCGTCATTGGGTTTGACGTGCTAGAAGACCGAGACGGAGGGCTTTATGCGATCGATGCTAATTTCCGGGTCAATGGTTCAACGCCGCTTTGCTTGCAGCGTCATACCTTGTTGGGGTTAAACAAAGCAGTGGCGAAGTATTCCACCGACTACCGAATGGATGGAGCGTTAGACTCTGTGTTGGTCAGGCTCAAACCCTATCTCGATCGCAAAGACTTTCTCATTTTGTCTGCCTTGGAAAGGGTCAAATACGGCAAAATCTACACTGAAATTTACGGCATTGTGGCGGGTGAAACGCTTGAAGACATGCAGCAAATTGAGCGCGACTTACAGCATAAGGGCTTGCAGATACTAAGTTAGTCAATGCTCAAGCAATCGTCTGACTTGAGTCAAGAGCAAAAAAGACAAGGCTGCTTTTGAACGGTTTCAAGCGATGACTAAGATGAGGCACATTAGCATTTTCCACACGATCGAATCATCTTTATGGGTCAACGCACGGATCTCGTAATTCATCGCTTATGACACCAAACCATACTGCTTCCATGACTTCAAAGTAACATCTGGAAGATGACGAAGCAGCTCATCCCATGTATTGTGAGCTTGCAAAGTTTCCACAACAATTTGAAGCGGTTCTGAGAAAATGGCTTGGAAGTCTGCCTCTTCAGGAAGCTGAATCTTGAACGCCAATCTTTCTTGGGGTGGTGTGAACTGAGCATCAACACCTCCGCGATTTCCTCTCGCATCAACTCGATGCCAACCAACTTCCGGTAAATAGACTGCGTTGAACCCATGCAAGCTGTAAGGCGTGCCTTTGTCATCAATGCTCAATCGCTGATAGCAAAATCCTGTTGGAATGCCATTTGCTCGTAACAATGCGGCTAATAAATGGCTTTTGGCGTAGCAATAACCCGTCTTGTGTTGAAGTACGTCTGAAGCTCGACAGGTCACAGGGTTCATCTGGTAGTCATAACTGTGATGAATTTCATCTCGAACCCACTCAAAGCAAGCTTTCGCGGTAGCTTCAGAGGTTCGATGGCTTGATGCAATGGTTTGAGCAAGTTTCAAGACTTCTGGATGCTTCCAGTCGATCACTTCATTGGTTTGCAAATATTCTTCCATAGTGGTTGCTAGGCAGACTCGGCCCCAATTCTCTCACAACCGCTCTAGCCTTTATGTTTTAATGGCATTTGTCCAATGCTGAAACGTTTCACCTCCAATCTGATCCCGATTCTCTTTGTAGATCTGCTGCAAGCATTCATACACCGCTTGGGCTTCAGCCTCTAATCCAAACGTCATGAGGCACTTTAGTATCCGAGTAATGCGAAGATAGTTGTGGTCAAACAGACAAATCCATTCGCGTTTACGAATTGGATAGTCTTCCGATCTGCTGATCATTACTTCTCCGCGATCGCGCTCTTGGCGTTGCAATCCATAAAACCGAAGCATAACCGTGAGCGATCGTAGCAAGTTTTGACGGAGGCGTGGATCCTGTTGAAATGCCTGAATCACGGCTTCATCAACAATCGGTGCATTAGCGTTGAAGGCACTCTTCTCAGATAATGGAAATAACCACTGAATGTAATCGTGAGCGCATTCCAACGCTTCAAAATCCCATGCCCAGATCTCTTGGATCGTTCGACCTTCTAAGTCTCGTTGCTCTCCTAAGTAGAATGGCACAAGCCTTGCATTGAGGTGTTTTTCAGAATTCATAGCAACCTATTGTTGTAAAAGTCTGTTCTAAAGTGATTAAGCCGCAGTTGCACTTCCCAACTGCAGAGCATAGAGATTAGCATAAATACCTTGTTGTGCCATTAGTTCAGCATGAGTTCCCCGCTCTACAATTTGTCCTTGCTGAATCACAAAGACTTGATCAGCTTGGCTCACCGTACTAAGGCGATGAGCAATCACAAAACTAGTCCGCCCTTGTAGCAGACGTGCGATCGCAGATTGCACCAGCGCTTCTGTTCGCGTATCAATACTACTCGTTGCTTCATCGAGAATCAAAATACGTGGATCAACTAAGACGGCACGAGCAATACTCAGCAGTTGTCGCTGTCCCTGACTCAACATTGCGCCTCGCTCACCCAACTCAGTCGCATAGCCTTGCGGCAAAGAGGTAATAAAGTCATGCACATTGGCAACTTGAGCCGCCGCTTCGATCTCTGCGTGCGTCGCTTGCGGACGCCCAAACGCAATGTTTTCTGCAACCGTACCTCGAAAGAGAACCGTATCTTGCAGAACAATACCAATTTGCCGTCGTAAACTTGCTTGAGTCACCTGACGAATATCAACATCGTCAATCTTGACCGCACCACCCGTCACATCATAAAAGCGCAAGATCAAATTGATAATCGTCGTTTTACCTGCGCCTGTCGGCCCAACGAGCGCGATCGTTTGTCCTGAAGCCGCCTGAAAGTTGACGCCATTGAGAACTCGCTGAGTCGACGTATAGCCAAATTGGACATTCTCGAAGGTTACATCTCCATGAATAGGAGGCATCTCGTAGGCATCGGGTGCATCTTTGAGCTGAGCCGGTTCATCTAATAGCGCAAAAATGCGTTCTAGACCTGCGATCGCAGATTGGGCTTGAGTATAAAACTGACTCAAAATCTGAATCGGTCGAAAGAACTGCTGCACATAGAGTAAAAATGCAGTAACAACCCCAACGGTCGCTTGTCCGGTGACTGCCAAGTAGCCCCCATAAGCTAACACTGCTGCGGTCGCTAGAGTATTCAAAACATCGATCGACGGTAGAAACGCCGCCGTGATTGCAACGGCTTGAATATTAGCATCGCGATTCGCCGCATTCAGTTGTTGAAATTCTTCAATATTGAGGCGGACTCGATTAAACGCTTGCGCTTCTTTAACGCTACCAATATCTTCTTCAAGCTTCGTAGACAGATCGCCAATCGTCCGACGGGTGACTCGAAACCGTTCTCTCGCCCATCGAGAAAACAAGCTAGTCGTCAAAATCATCAGGGGAACAACCAGATTGCTCAACAGTCCGAGTTGTAGATTGATCGCAAGCATGGCAATGATAATGCCAAGCAAACTAAATAAGTTTCCCAACATCTGTGCGATTGTTTGTCCAAATGCCTGATTGACGGTATTCACATCGTTTAGCAAACGACTCATCAAATCTCCAGCTTCACTGCGATCGAAGAAGCTAAGCGGCAAACTCTGCACTTTGAGGAAAATGTCTTGTCTCAATTGCGCCAAAATTCGCTGCACAATCCAACCCACGCGCAAGATTTGTCCCCGAATCGCTTGCACCCCAAAAACATAGTTAACCGTCAATAGGGTCAGCATGAACGCGAGTCCGCGCACGTTGCCTGGAATAATTAAGTTATCAATTGACCAGCCGATCAGAAACGGGCCTAACGCTTGAGTCGCGGCTCCGAGTGCCACGAGCCCCAGCGCGACCGGAACCTCTTTGCGATACGGACGGACATACTGTAGAAACCGTTGTAGCGTCGATCTGGGTCGCGCATTTGCTTTAGGGGCAACAGAATCTGGTTTCATCGCTGTACTCCTGGCTGCGTTTGCTTGACCTGAGATTCTAAAATCGCGCTATACAGTGGACTCGTTGCCAGCAACTCCTCATGGCTACCTTGGGCTACTAACTGTCCTTGATCCATCAGCAAGATGCGATCGGCATTTTTGACCGTGCTGATGCGTTGAGCAATCACAAACGAAGTACAGGTTTTGCGCTGCATCAAATCATCTAAAGAATCTTGAATTTGGGCGGCAGTTTTGGCATCTACAGCAGAGGTGCTGTCATCGAGAATGAGAATGCGATAGTCGGTGAGAAGGGTTCGCGCGATCGCAATCCGCTGTTTTTGTCCGCCTGACAATCCGACTCCTCGTTCACCGATGATCGTATCGTAGCCGTCAGGCAAATCTGAAATGAAGTCATGAATGTGAGCCGTTTTCGCCGCGTCGATAATCTCATCTATTGTGGCGTCTTGTTTGGCGTAGGCGATGTTATCACCGATCGTTCCCGAAAACAGCGTTGTGTCCTGAAAGACGATTCCGATGCGCGATCGCAAGCTCGCCAACGAGATATCCCGTACGTCTCGTCCATCAATTCTCACCGCGCCAGATGTGACATCATAAAATCGCGGAATCAGGTTAATGATCGTGCTTTTGCCCGAACCCGTCATGCCTAAAATAGCAATCAGTTCTTTCGGTTTTGTCTCAAACGAAATTCCTTTCAACGCTTCGGTCGTTGAGCCAGGATAGCGGAATCGCACATTTTCAAAGGTAATTCTGCCACCACAACGATCGAAGGTGGCGGCTCCGGGACGATCACGAATTTCAATCTCGGCATCGACGACTTCGTAAATGCGCTCAGCCGATGCTTCCGCTTGTGCGATCGCAGGAGCCGCAAATCCAATCAGCAAGATCGGCTGAAGAATAAAGAGCAAATAGGAATTAAACGCAACCAGTTCGCCAATAGAGAAGCTGCCGTTAATGACCTGTACGCCTCCAAACCCAATCACAATGACGGTGATCAAATTACTCAATAAAAAGATGATGGGAAATGTTCCCCGAATGGCACGAATTGTTTTCATATTCGTGTTGATTAATTCTTCGTTTAGGTTGGTATAGCGCGATCGCTCGGCTCTTTCGCGAACAAACGCTTTAACCACCCGGATTCCCAATAAGTTCTCTTGTAAAACCGCGTTGAGATCGCCTAACTGCTCTTGCACTTGCCGAAACAAATCTCCGTTTCCCTGCAAAAATCGAATCAGTATCCAACTTGCTAAGGGCACGATCGCTAAGGTAATTAGCGCTAACTGCCAATTCATAATTAGCAAAATAATGGCAATGCTCACCAAGGTGACAACTGCCCCGATTACCTGAATTAAACTCGTTCCCACAAAGGTGCGAATTTGCTCAATGTCGCTGGTCACGCGGGTCAGCAGTTGCGAGGTTTGCGATCGATCGTGATAGCTAAAGCTGAGATTTTCAATTTTGCTGAAAATTTGATTTCGCAGATCGTAAGCCACTCCTTGAGAGGCGCTTTCTGCCCAGAAGGTTTGACCAAAATTGAAAATTCCGCGCGCGATCGCAGCGACGACCATCCACGCACCACTAATCAAGACAACGCGAAGATTTTGCTGAGCAATGCCTTGATCAATTCCCCAGCGAAAGAGTTGGGGCGTAATCGCATTGGCACCGGTCAGCAAAAGTAGACTTGCGATCGCGCCAAGAGCAATCAGCCGATAGCTGCCTAGTTGATGCAGCACTCGCTTGAGAGGCTGCCTTGAAGCATTTTTAGAATTTTTTAGTTTAGTCTTTTTTAGTTTAGTCAAAGAGATTCAACCTAGCAGATGACATCAGAAAAACAGCGAACGGACATTCAATAACGCCGCTCGCCTAATTCTCCCTGCAAGGCTTTTGTAGATCAAGTACTAGGTAAAACTTCTATCGATAGAGTGAATTTTACAAGGTGCTTTACTGAAAAAAACGATCGAAGCTGTTATGGAGCGTCTAAAGAATTACTGGCCGCCAGCAGAAAAGATGTAGGGGGAGACGATCTTGGGAGCTTTACCAGAAGCGACGAGGGCTTGATAAATTGAGGCAGCGACCTCAGCACGGGTTGACGCTCGATTTGGGTTAAGGAACTTGACATTGGGATAGTTCACAGCGATCAGCCGAAAGACCGCAGCCGCCACGCCATCCTCGGCATAGTAAGGAATTGACTCGTAGTCACTGAAACCACCGATTACTGTAATGTTGGTTCCTTGAGGCTCAAGTTGCAGCCCACTCGCAAGGGCAACTAAGACTTGAGCGCGAGGCATCGCTTGAGCAGGATTGAAAACACTGCCGGGATAGCCACTCAAAAAGCCTTCTGTGTAAGCGGCTTGGATAGCTCTAGATGCCCAGTAGCGGCTTGGCACATCTTTAAAGCGAATGGCACTGCGGACAGCAGATCGATCGAATGCTTGATCTACCATGACCGCAAACTCGGCACGGGTAACAGGAGCGTTTGGGCGAAAGCTACCATCCGGGAAGCCACGGATTATACCCCGATCTGCTAATGGTTGAATAAAGCCTGCTGCCCAATTGCTCGACTGCACATCTGAAAAGGTGGTTTGCGCCTGAACCGGAACCCGCACCATGAGCACTGCGAGCGTGCCGACGGTCAAGCTCAGTGCTCTGACGAGGACAGTACTACTAGAGAATTTAAATCGAATGGACATTAGTTATCGTTAGTTATTGTTTAGTGATGAGGCAGAGCTTAGTTGAGATGAGTGATACCAACTTTGATTTGTGAACGTGACAGATCTGCTTTACGGTGAGCTAGGTAACGAGAACTTGCTATCCTGTAGCACTGGAGTTGAGCCAGGCTTCGGCAACTCAAACGGCTGCACGGTTGTAATCGATCGCAGGGCTGGAGCCGGAAACAGTGCTTGAAATCCTGCTTGTCGGTAGTTCGTTTCTTCTGGAGCCGCTTCCCAGAGACTTTCATAGTAAAAGAAAGAGACGCCTAAGCCTCGGTCTTGCGCGGCTCGCACTTGCTCCTGAATTTGGGCAATTCCGACTGGGCTAGTTCTCAAGCCCGTTAAAATACCAACGCCTGTCGGAATCTTCCGTTGCGTTTCCTGCAGTTCTGGACGGGAAAGCTGGCTAATAAAGCTTTGCAGGTTTGGGCGATAGACTTGCACAATCAATTCGTCGGCAATACCTTGTCGCACCCACGCAAGCCAATCTTGCAGATGAAACTTGTAGGCAAGATCATAGTAGTTGGGAGAAATCGAGAAGATGGCGTAGGGCTTCCGCTCTCTCACCGCTTTTTTTAGTTGCGCCATAAACGCCGTAATCTTATCGGCACGCCAACGCATCCAGGCCGGATCAGTTGGACTTAATGGCGTTTTCTTGGTCTCTTTTTTGTAGAGCGCAGTCGTATAGTCGTCAAATCCAAATTCTCTCGGCAGACTCATGTTGTCATCAAATTGAATGCCGTCAACATCATATTGAGTCACAACTTCTACCACGAGATCAGTAATGAATTTTTGAACATCGGGGCGGAATGGATTGAGCCACACCACCTCACCTGCACCACTAATGGACGTCTGACTGCCATCGCGCCGTTGGGTAATCCATTCGGGATGATTCAGCACCAGTTCTGAAGTTTCGGGAGCCATCAGCCCAAACTCAAACCAGGGCATCACAAGTAGGCTACGCTGATGCGCTTTGTCAATCAGATCGGCAAGAATGTCATGTCCATCTGACCCCTTGTAAACAAAGGGCTGAATGCCCTGTTGTTGAGCGATCGCGCTAGGATACATAACATAGCCAGAGTTCCACACAACGGGATAGATTGAATTAAAATTTAGCCTTCCAAGCTGATCTACGGCATCTTGCACTTTGGCGCGATCTTTCAGGACATCTAAATCGTTAATCGTCATCCAAACGCCGCGAATTTCTTGGCGAGACTGAGCGACTCCAGGAGTGACGCTGCCGAGAAGCACCACGGTGACGAAGGTGACGACAAACAGAAGTGGGAAAAGATTTTGGACGATTCGCCGCCAACGTCGAAAAATAAACCGAGATTGCATAGGTATCAATAGTGAACTCATGAATTCAGACGTGTGCTTCTTTAACAACTGCTCCTGTCGGTGCTTGTGCTGAAATTTAGTGTTCGATCGTTTACAAACATTTAGTTTACAAACATTCAATACACACTGATTTAATACACACTGTGTTTACGAACCTTTAATACACACTTAACACACACTGTAGACCGAAGGAATAAGCGGTTCAACAAATTAGGGACGCTTAGATTTGTGCAGTAATAATTGTTTGGACAGATGATTTGACGTTGCGAGGCGATAAATAGTGCCCACCAGAATTTAGTGTTCGTAGGAATATAGAGAACCCTTCTAAATAGAGATGTGTTATTTGAGATTTTCTGAAACTCTTTAACGTTGCCCTAAAAACATTATGGGATGGGCATCTTGCCTAACCCTAGACAAGACACCCATCCCATAGAAAGAAAATTTTAGTTGGTATTGAAAGATTATCCAGCGATCGCTTCAAGCTCCGACTCTGCATCTTCAGCAAAGTCGCCAGAGATATCCTCAGCGTGAGCCTTGCGTGATCGTCGGGTTCGACGCGGTTGAGCGGGGTCTTTTTGGCTCATGGCAAGATAGCGCTTGAGAGTGGAAGGGCTAATGTCGATCTCTTGCTCAGCGAGGACGCGAGCAAGTTCGTCATAGTCATATCCCTTGTCAAGCGACTCTCTAAGATCTTGCTGTAGCATCTCGATCGCTTGTCGCAACGAGATGGTTGAGTCTGGTTTTTCAGGCAGGTCTCCTAATAATGATGCAGCTTGGTCAAGCATGGTTGTTTGCACCTTGACAGCAGCATTCGATTTTCTATTCACCATAAAAATTCCTGAAGTGTTAATGAATGTAATTCCACTTATTCTAATTGCTGCTTCCCTTCGATATCACTAGTCTATGCTCTTATCTTAGATAGATATTGATTCATCTTTTAGGTAGAAATTTTATATACATAGCTGCAATTAGCCCCAAGCGCAACCAAAAAGTAGCATTGTAGGAAATCATCAACGCTTGGCCTGCTAGTTTAAACGCTTGGCTTGCCAATTTAATTGCTCGCCAAGTTGAGATTCATGCTTCTCAAGGTTAAGACGTATCGCTCTCCGTCATAATGGATGTGCAACCCGCGATTAGCGTGACGCGCAACTCCAACGGAAACGAGGCAAGATTGAGATGCAGACCTTAGACAAGCCCCTAGACACAACTTTGGATGATTCACTCATCATTGCAGGGCGATCCTTTAAATCACGCTTGATGACCGGAACAGGCAAGTATCGAACGTTTGAAGAGATGCGACAGAGCATCGCGGCGAGCGAGTGTGAAATTGTCACTGTCGCGGTTCGCCGGGTTCAAACCCAAGCCCCCGGCCATGAAGGACTTGCAGAAGCATTAGATTGGAGCAAAATTTGGATGCTGCCCAATACGGCAGGATGTCAAACGGCGGAAGATGCAGTTCGAGTCGCTCGACTAGGGCGAGAACTGGCAAAGCTACTCGGTCAAGAAGACAATAATTTCGTCAAACTAGAAGTGATTCCCGATGCAAAATACTTGCTGCCCGACCCGATTGGCACACTAGAGGCAGCGGAACAACTGGTAAAAGAAGGGTTTGCCGTGTTGCCCTACATCAACGCTGATCCGCTCTTAGCTAAGCGGTTAGAAGAGGTGGGCTGCGCGACCGTAATGCCGCTTGGTTCTCCGATTGGATCAGGTCAAGGGATTAAAAATACGGCCAATATTCAAATCATCATTGAGAATGCAACTGTCCCGGTTGTCGTAGATGCAGGCATTGGCACTCCTAGCGAAGCCGCACAGGCGATGGAAATGGGAGCCGATGCTCTGTTAATTAATACCGCGATCGCACAAGCCGTAAACCCTCCTGCAATGGCACGCGCTATGAAGCTCGCCTACCAAGCTGGACGCCTTGCTTATCAAGCTGGACGCATTCCCGTAAAAGCTTATGCCAGCGCCAGTTCTCCTCTGACTGGAACGATCAGCAGCTAATCTACACCTTCTTCACCCTGATTATTGCGATTTCCTCCTTACGTTAGAGAGTGGTTCGTCAAACTTTGTTACAATTGCTAAAACTATTGAGGAAAAACGCTATGCGATATACAGAAGAAGAGGGCGGTCGTTTAAACAATTACGCGATCGAGCCGAAAATGTATCAAGCAGAGCCTCCTACCGCAACGCAGAAGCGGAATTTTGTGATTTTGGGTGTGGTTGGTACAGTATTAGTGAGCGGATTAATGTTTGTTGCATTTGCTGTGTCGTAGGTCAGCAAAGCCAAGAATTGTCGAGCGTGTTGAAAACTAAGCGCTACTGTAGCGTTCATTTCACCAGGTCACTTACTGTGTTGAGTCACCTGGTTTTTTAGTAGAATTTTTCGTCTACTGTTGCGTCTAGAGGGTTTGTGTGTAAACTCTATATCTAACGAGAGGACATGTCTAACGGGAAAATTGAGCTATCAAAACCTAATTTACGCCTTCAAGCTCCAAGGATCACTTGTTCTGTCCTGACATCAGCCAAATTGCGCGAAGAGATCAGTAATTCATAATTTTATAGAGGCGGCTTGACAAGCCTCCGTCCCTATGCTGATGTCTCCTGTTGATCAATCTGTTTTTCGCTCACCTGTGACTAAGCTTGCTTCCCATTCTTCAAGCTTGAATCATCACATCTACCTGAGATTAAGGTTAGCACTGAGCCTCAACCTCCGGCGGCAGATTTTCATTGCAGTATGTGATGACGTCGGGCTGCGAAACCAATTTGCGGCTCATCTCCAGTCCGATTTAAGCAGTCCTGCTCTGAGCGCGGATATCAGCTTTACGGTTGCGCCAAACCGGCACGGTGCGATTAGCGCGAAGCACACTACAGAGCACAACACTAAGCACAACACAAATGGAGCCGCGACGCAGGACTCGGCAAGTAGCGATGCTAACAGACCAGATGCTAATAGACCAGCAGATACAACACCGCGACTGATTCCGCTTGCGCTTGAGCTAGAAAATCCAGATGTGTTGGGACAAATGGGACTTTGGCTCTCACAAAACAGCATTCCAGACGTGGACAGAAGCCGGATTTTAGGCTTTCAAATTACAGGGGTAGAACATCTGACCCGCCAGCCTGCTCACATTCAGCGTGCGTTTCTCGACTCGCTTCAGGGAATTGCCACTCAGCGATTCCAGGGGGAGCTTGCGTTGCAATCGTCGCTGAACTTTAATCTAGTACTGTGGGTGACTAGGCCGTGGTGCCGCTCTATTCAACAGTCTGCACCCGACTTTTGGCACTGGCATACGGCACTCTTTGAGTTTGAAGGTGATCCGACCCCAGAACGTGAATTTGACGGCGTGTGCGCGATCGTGCCCGACCGAGACCTATCTGCTACCTTGCCGCGTCAGTCTCTGATTGATTCTGAGTTTCGGGCATTGGTTCTCGCCACCCTCAAGCAAGATGGAGAGCTTCAGTCTGGGTTGGCTTCTGCCAACGAACACAGCGCGATTGATCTACTCAACGATCCAAGTCTGCAACCCGTTCGTCTATTGCAGCAAATTGAGAAACTGCATCGCGATCGCGCGTCGTCTGACCTTGTTGGAACGGCATACCGGGAACTAGGAGACTGGTATCGAGATTGCGCTCAACAACCCCAAGCGGCTCCGTCTACTTACAGCGTTGCGATTCGAGCTTACGAGCAGTCCCTGCGATTCATTCCCTCCAAGTCCGCTCAAGTGTCCGACATCTTGAACGACATTGGCAACCTCTACTGGATGATGGCGCGGGCGTCAGCTCAACCGATGGTCAATCTTGAGAAAGCGCTGAAAGCTTATCAGTTTGCGCTAGAACGAACTGACGCTGAGACGCAGCCTGAGATCTGTGCGATGTTGTTGAATAATTTAGGCTCGGTCTATAGCGACCTGTCCTATCGGGATGCACCTGTCGAGAACTTGCAGCAGGCGATCGCGGCGTACCAGTCGTGTTTGCAGTACCGAGTGGCAGAAGAAGATCCCTCGCGCTATGCCGCGACGCAAAATAACTTAGGAACGGCTTTCTGGAATCTGGCTCAACATCAGCAGACGGCGGTCAATTTGCAGCAGGCGATCGCAGCCTACAACGAAGCGTTACGCTACTACGACCCCGAACGAGAGCCGCTCCACTATGCGATGCTGCAAAATAATTTAGGAACGGCCTATTGGACGCTCTCGCAGTGCGATGAGGCGATGGAGGCACTTGGCACACTAGCAGAAGATTTCCTGCTGCTGGCGATTGGCGCGTACCGAGTCGCGCTGGTCTATCGCACCCTAGAAGCGGCTCCGGTGGCGTTTGCCGCGACGCAAAACAATTTAGGAACGGCATACTGGCATCTGGCGAATCAGCCCACGACTCATTATGAGGATCGGCAGAATTATTTGCACTGCGCGATCGCAGCTTATCAAGATTCGCTGTCGGCGGTTCAGTATCTCTCAAACGCTGGTACATCTCCCGCTCCTGCTCTCAGCTTTGATGCCTCCGCAACCCATTACAACCTGGGAGCCGCGTGTTATCAAACCGCAATCGACGATCGAGCACCGCTCAGTTCGAGCGATCGCTCTAGCTATCTTGAAACCGCTCTTCAGCATCACGTTCAAGCGCTACACGGCTGGCAAAACAACCCGGACTTCTATTCAAATGCCCTCAGCGCGATCGTTCAGACCGTACGAACTTTCCACGATCGTTTTGGCATTCAAGGGCAAACCCTGGCACTCTCGCGCGTGCCAGCAAATTTGTTGCCAAGCATCATGAAAGAACTTTAATATGAGCGAACTTTAACAAACGAGGCTCAAGCAGGCATAGAGTGTGATGAAGATGCTAATTGGTAGTTAATCATCCTTTATCCTGGCGCTAAATTTTCTATGCTTAAAGAAAGCGAGTATCTCGAATCTGCTGAAATGCGAGTCCGCATCCTGAGTGAGGCTCTGCCCTATATTCAACGATTTGTCGGACGCACGATCGTCGTGAAATACGGCGGGGCAGCGATGAAAGACAGTAGCCTCAAAGCAAAAGTCATTCGCGATGTCGTGTTTATGGCGTGTGTGGGGTTGCGTCCTATCTTGGTGCATGGCGGTGGGCCTGAAATTAATTCTTGGCTCGATAAACTGGGCATCGAAGCGCAGTTTAAGAACGGGCTGCGCGTCACGGATGCCGCCACAATGGATGTAGTGGAAATGGTGCTAGTGGGCCGTGTCAATAAAGAAATTGTGTCGCTGATCAACCAAGCAGGCGGCTCGGCGATCGGGCTGTGTGGCAAAGATGCCAGCCTAATTGGAGCGCGTCCTTCTGATGAAGAAGGCGTTGGATTTGTGGGCGAAGTCAACAGAGTTAATCCTCAAATTCTCGAATCGCTAGTTGAAGCGGGCTACATCCCCGTTGTGTCAAGTGTGGCAGCGGACGAAACGGGACAGGCGTACAACATCAATGCGGATACCGTTGCGGGAGAAATTGCGGCGGCGCTCGGAGCGGAAAAGCTGATCCTACTCACAGACACGGCGGGCATTCTGAAAGACTACAAAGATGCTTCGACGCTGATTCCTCGCCTGGATATCCAAGAAGCTCGTCAGTTAATGGATCAGGGCATCGTGTCGGGGGGCATGATTCCCAAAGTCAGTTGTTGCGTCCGTTCGCTCGCTCAGGGGGTCAAAGCGGCGCACATTATTGACGGACGGCAGCCGCACTCGCTACTTTTAGAAGTCTTTACGGATGGTGGCATCGGCTCGATGATCGTGGCGTCAGACTTTACCTTCTAAAGACTTTACCTTCTAAGCGATAATTCGTAATTCGTTGGTGAGTGGATTCGCCAATGGTGGAAGTGAATTAGGATCAAAAGTCAAAGGGTTACGTCTTCTGATCACTAGATTCATCGAGCTAAATCACGAATTACGAATTATCTCAACGTTATTTGATATGGGTTCTACTCAAACTGAATATGCGATCGCGGCGACATCGATTCCGCAACAGATCCGAGCGGAAGAAGATCGGCTCCCAGTGAGAAATGATCAGTGTCGATCGCAGTTTTTCCTTCACCCGACGCCGACTCCAAGCGTTTGCGTTTTTTTTCATGGCTTTACCGCCGCAACCTACCAATTCGTGCCGATGGCACAGGTGTTTTACGAAGCAGGCTACAACGTCATTATTCCCAGGTTGCCTGGGCATGGAATAGCCGGAGACTGGAATCGAGACAATCCACCGCCCCTGCCTACCGATGCCGATGAGTACAAAATCTTTGCTTTGCGTTGGCTGAGGCAGGCACAAGCATTTGGTGACAGGGTGGTTATCGGTGGGTTGTCGGGTGGAGGAACAATGGCGGCTTGGCTGGCGCTAGAGCATCCCCAGGAGATTGAGCGCGCGCTGCTGTTTGCGACGTATCTCAGCGGCAGCAATCGAGTCGTCGATTTGTTCGTTAATGTGTTTAATCGATATTTTGAGTGGATGACGGATGAATCGGTAGAAGAAACCATCGGCTACAAAGGCTTTGAGCTAGAGACGCTGCGCGTTTTCTTAAGAATGGGCAGCGAAGTGCTAAACCGGGCTAAAACCGATCCGGCTGCCCCGATGTTCATCGTGTCCACAGAAGCCGATCTCGCGGTGAACAATGCCGACCACCAAGAACTGTTTGAGCGATTGCTCGAACGTCAGCCAAAGACGTGGTACTACTCATTCGATCGTAGTCTCAACATTCCGCACACGATGATGACCAAAGCTGAGGGCAACCCGTGGCAAGATCTGCTCAATGTGATGGCGAAAGCGTTTGTTGAAAGTGATCTAACCTGGGCAAACATTCGAGCGATTGCCGAGCGACTGAGAGCAGGCGAAACGTTCGATCAGGCGATTGCAGCCTTGCAGTTAACTGGCAAAGCGTCGTCGGGTATGCCTGCTGTGATGACGCTGCTCGATGAACACGAGATGGTGCTTAAAGATGAGCCAAGTTAGTCGTAGTCCCATTCATTAGGAGGTCAATCTTATGGTCACGACACCCTCTCCTTTAGAAATGACGTTAGAAGCGTTTTTGGAAAATCCTCGCGATCGTACCGAGTGGGTCAATGGCGAATTAATCGAGAAAGGAGATATGAACGCAAAAACCGGACGGATTCAAGCACGGCTGGCTCGCTACTGGGGCAATTACCAAGAGTCGAGCGGGCAAGGTGGAGAGGTTTATACTGAAACGCCTTGTCGTACTGTAGGACGAGTGCGCTGTCCTGATGTCGCTTATCTCGTGCCAGAATTGGTCGTCCAGCATGGGGATTTCAAAATTCTGCCTCATAGTTTTTCATTAATCGCTGAAATCATTTCTCCCAGCGATGAAGCTGAAGAGGTTTTCACAAAAGTACGGGAATATCTCACGTCTGACTGTCAGGAAGTTTGGCTCGTGTTTCCAGAAAGTCAATGGGTGCTGGTGATTACGTCGCAACAGCAGGAACTCAAGACGCTAGGAGAGACGGTTAGCACCAAAAGTGTTCTATCAGGATTTAGTGTTCCTGTGAGTGAACTGATTGCCTAGTAGTCCGTTAAATGTAGCTCAATGGGTTTACAAAAACTGCGTATGCAGTAGGCTGCTAACTTTTTGAAGAAATCAGAGATCTTTGCCCAATGGGGAAGGCAATTATCTCTGTCACCCACCTAGCTGTCACTGCGAACTTAACCATTATTAGTTTTGGGAACCCAATTGTTGGCTCTGCGATCGCCATTGCTGCTTTTGAGTACTTCATAGGCGTGTTTCAGTACTCCAGTGCTGCTTCTGGGTACTCCATTGCTGCTTCTGAGTACTCCATTGTTGCTTCTGGGTACTCCATTGCTGCTTCTGAGTACTCCATTGTTGCTTCTGGGTACTCCATTGCTACTTCCGAGTACTCCGTTGCTGCTTCTGGGTACTCCATTGCTACTTCCGAGTACTCTATTCTAGAAGCAACGATTAGCGTCAGAGATGCAGACTACGAAGGAGTGCCTCTGATGCTGGGCTGACTTAAATTTTAGACAATTGCTGCTCAAGACAGGTTCTGAGCTAACGTCAGCCTTCAGACATGAAGCTTTGGTTCGTTTCTGTAGAGAGCTTCTGGTAGATGTTTCGCTTACGATCGCATAGTACGATCAAAGCGTCGCTAATTGAATTTTTCATCGTGAGTTCTGAACGTTTAGATCTTGCCAACCGAGAATATGAGGCAGGAAAAACCGCCTTTGAGCGGGGAAACTACCGCGACTCCGTTCAGTATCTAGAACGGGCGAATGCACTAGTCGAAAGTGGAACGCGACTCGGCGGAGAAATGCAGATCTGGTTAGTCACCGCCTACGAAGCGGCGGGGCAGCGATCGCAGGCCATCCAACTCTGTCAAAAAGTGAGCCGCCACCCCGACTTAAAAACGCGCAAGCAAGGAAAACGCTTGCTCTACATTCTCGAAGCGCCGAAACTTAAAACTCGTCCCGAATGGCTAACCCAGATTCCTGACCTATCCAACATTTCGGACAATGAAGGCTCGGCATTAGGAACATCAAAGTTTGCGCCTGTGACGCCTCCCAAACGTCCTGAAAAGCCGAAATCTATTGTTCCAGAGCCAGTCGATCTCAGCCAGGTCAATACCCAAGACAATCTATTCATTTGGGTAGCGTTGGGCGGTGCGATCGCAATTATTGCTGGATTGATCTGGTTCAGTTAGCGAACCTTCTAGAGTAGTGTTAGATGATAAAGAACACTCCATTCTCTGGTTTGCCATGCTTCAACGAATTGCTCGATTCGCGTCGCACTGTACCCACGCACTCTTCCAATCGATTTGGTCGGGGCGAGTCGTCTGGATTGCGCTGATCGCCTTTGCGCTCTCTGGCTGTGTCAAGTACGACGTTGGTATCACGTTCGACAGCCCGACCCAAGGCACGATCGCGCAACACGTTCAATTAGATGAGCGCTTCACTCGGGTCAATAGTGGCGCTGCTCAAGCCTGGCTTGCCAATATCGAGCAACGCGCCCGTCAGGTACGGGGCAAGGCCCGTCGCGTATCGAGCAAAGAAGTGTTAGTCACGATTCCGTTTAGCACTGGACAGGAATTAGAGAAGCGATTTAACACCTTTTTTGATGCCAAAGCAAAAGTAAAAACCAGCCGCAAGGTGGAACTGCCGCCAATCGAATCTCATCTCACCGTCCAGCAAGGTAACTTTTTACTCCTAGAACGGCGTAAATTGATCTACGACGTAGACCTGCGATCGCTGGGCGTGGCCTCTCCCCAAGGAGAAGTCTTGGTCGATTCTAGTCCCCTGCTCGATCTCCAATTTGAACTCACAACCCCGTGGGGCGCGAAAAATGTTGTTCGTCCTGGTTCGGTTGCCTCTCGTCGCGTCGGTAAGCAACTCGTCTGGATGCTGCAACCCGGACAGAAGAATCACCTAGAAGCCGCTTTTTGGATGCCAAGTCCGCTTGGGATTGGTACAGTGATTATTATCGCGATCGTTGCCATCGGAACTTATATCAAGAATCAGCAGCCTCCTAGCGCAGGTGAACCTTCAGTTGAACCTTCAACCGCAAACAGCCTTTAGCCTCGCCACTTCTTCATAAAGTTCTCGTTCCTGCGTCCACCGTGTTACCGAGGGCGTCCCTCATCTCTGCTCCTCTATGCGTCGCCGTCGATCTTTCAATGCACAACGGCTGCTGATTTTGGGTTTGATAGGCCCGATCGCAGCATTAAACATCTGGCTTCTAAGTCAAGTGCTGTACTACTTTGAGCATTTGGTCACGGTTCTAGCGGTTTCAGCGATTCTGGCATTTCTAATGAACTATCCGGTGCGGTGGTTTGAACGAATTCGGATCAAGCGCACCGGAGCCGTTGTGATTGTGCTGCTCTCGACCGTCACGGTGTTGTCCGTTTTAGCCCTGACGCTCGTTCCGATCTTGCTGGATCAAACCAATCAGCTTTTAGTCAAGATTCCAGGGTGGCTAGAAGCGAGTCGGCAAAATTTGGATTTTTGGGATGAATGGGCAAAGCAACGAAATTTGCCAATCGACCTAAGAGGATTTGGGGGTAAGCTCAGCCTTCAAATTGAAAGTCAGATTCAAGCCTATGCGTCTCAAGCGTTAGGGCTAGCCATCGGCACGGTTTCGGGCTTAATCGACACTATCTTAATCATTGTGCTGGCGTTTTACATGTTGCTCTACGGCGATCGCGTGTGGCAAGGCTTGATTCACCAGTTTCCACCCAAGATTGGCATTCCTCTCAGCGAATCGCTGCAGCAAAATTTTCACAACTTCTTTCTGAGTCAAATCCTGCTGGCGCTATTTATGGCAGGCGGTTTAATTCCTGTATTTTGGGCGCTGAAAGTGCCGTTTACGCTGCTATTTGCGCTAATTATTGGGCTGGCAGAATTAATTCCGTTTATTGGAGCCGGGTTAGGAATTGGACTCGTCACCATTCTCGTAATGTTTCAGAGTGTGTGGCTAGCGTTTCAAGTCGCGCTGGCAGCAGTAATTTTGCAACAGATTCGAGATAATCTGCTCGCGCCTAAAATTATGGGCGACTTCACCGGATTAAACCCAATTTGGATTTTCATTGCCTTGCTCGTGGGGTTACAAATTGCGGGCTTGCTAGGCGTCGTGATTGCCGTGCCGATCGCAGGCACGATTAAAGGCACGATCGATGCGATTCGCCTGTCAAACCAGAAGTCGCCCGTCATTGTCACAGAAACCGTAATCACGCCTCCGCCTGTCGAGTAAATCTCTTCTTGCCAATCTTATTTTTTCTTTTTCTCCCTTTTTCCCAATCCCTGCTAGACTAGCGGCGTGATTGGAGAAAACATGATGAGACAAGTTAATTTTTTAATCATCTTTGTCATTTGTTTGGCTCTCGTTTTGTTTGGCATCGAGAATACTGAACCGTCAATTATCCACATCGTTCGAGGAGTACAGCTTCAAGCCCCGTTAGCGGTTGAACTGATTGTAGCGATGGGAATTGGGGCGGTGTTAGCGTGGGTATTCAGCGTTTGGTCTCACCTCCAGCGAACGCTCGAACTTGGAAAAGAAGTCAAAATTCGCGAAACTCGGATTCAGGAGCTAGAGCAGGACGTAGAGCGCTATCAAGCAGAACTCCAAGAGCAACGTCTGTTGCCTGCGGCGCAAGAAAAAATGGAAGATGTCGAGGTATTGGCGTAAGGATGAGGAATGCCTGCGGCAACGCTTCGCAAAGAGGGACGCTTACAGCAACGCTAACGCAAGGAGGGATGGGAGAAATTGCAGGAGATTTGACGAACCCTGGAAGTCTTTGGAGCCTTTGGGTTCCGTTCACCCTATACTTGTTCATTCTGCTTGCGGCAATCTACTTTGCGCGGATTAAAATCAAGTGAACGGCTCTGCTCAAGGCGTCTTTGAGTAGCTCACCTCTACAACCTGATCGCCGTCTTCCTTCTCATCCCTCATCCCTCGTCTCTCATCTATGCCTCCTCCCTCTCTCGCTCAAGACGCGATCGCGCTCCTCATCGACATGGCAGAACGCGGAGAACTTGATCCGTGGAATGTCAATGTCATTGACGTTATTGATCGGTTTTTGAGTGATTTGGCTCCGGCGACGGGGCGCGAACTGTATGAAGCGAACTTGTCTCAATCGGGGCAAGCGTTTTTGTATGCGTCAATGCTGCTGTTACTTAAAGCTCAAACCTTAACACAAGCGGCAGTTGTAGAACCGTTAGAAGAGTTTCTAGAAGACGATCTAGGGGGGGTTGAGTTGGGATCGGCACTGCCGCTGAATTTAGAGCGACAGTTGCGGCGTCGAGCCGTGGCGCATCCTCCTCAGCGTCGGCGCGTGACGCTGAGTGAACTGATCGAACAAATTCAAATTATTGCCACGGCGTTAGATGACCGAGTGCCGAGACGACGACCCACTCGTGAAAAGATGCCTCGCGCTGAGGCAGTGCGTGCGATCGCACAACTCGCTCACCAAGAAAACCTCTCAGAAATGGCGGTTGCGATCGAGGAATTCTTTGTCAATCACTGGTCACACGTCTCGAAAGGACAAGAGTGGATTGACTTTGAACTGGTGCTGGAATTTTGGGTCGAGCTAAAAGAACAGGGTAAAACTACGGCAGAAGATGATCCACACGCCCATGCTGAAAACCACGAGAGAGTCGGTGTGTTTTGGGCGCTACTGCTGCTCTCAGCCCAATCGAAAGTAGAACTCGCTCAGGAAGAGTTTTATCAAGACCTTAAAGTGCGATTTTCTCCGACAAGCTCCGAAGGAGCGCTGCTACAAGCTAGCGCTATTGAAGTTCTAACCGAAAGCGCGGTGCTGGACTGAATTGAATTGCGATCCGGAACTTGCGGAGCATTCTCCTTGAAGCTGGGCGGTGCGCTCATCGCTGTTTCTTTAAAGAGAGCTTTAAAAACTGCTATTTATATAAACTAATTGTGAATTTGGGTACGCTAAGGGTATCTGTACTGCAAACGTACAAAGCATATTACCCAAGGGGCTGCTTTTCGGATTCTAAAAGCATTACGACCTTTGCTTCTTAGGCTGCTAAGGGAAACAGCTGGCAATTTAGGCTTGAGCTTATCGTTTACCGTCCGGTAGTGAATAGTCTAAAGTCCTGTCCTCCTCTATAGTGAGAAAGACGCATTCCGGAATTGTCCGGTCTGCTTAACAATTGACCTGAAAATAATGGCGTAGGATTAGAGAGAACGCTTATGAAAGCCATGATTCTGGCAGCCGGGAAGGGGACACGGGTTCGCCCAATCACATACACCATTCCCAAGCCTATGATTCCAATCCTGCAAAAACCCGTGATGGAGTTTTTGCTGGAGTTGCTTCGTCAGCACGGCTTCGACCAAATCATGGTCAATGTGAGCCACTTGGCACACGAAATTGAAAGCTACTTCCGCGACGGACAGCGCTTTGGCGTAGAAATTGGCTATTCGTTTGAAGGCCGCATTGTCGATGGCGAACTGGTCGGAGAAGCGATCGGCTCGGCGGGCGGCATGAAGCGAATTCAAGATTTCTCCCCGTTTTTCGATGATACCTTTGTGGTTCTCTGCGGCGATGCGCTGATCGATTTGGACTTAACGGCGGCGGTGAAGTGGCACCGAGAGAAAGGCTCGATCGCTACGGTGATCATGAAACCCGTTCCGCGTGAGGAGGTTTCAAGCTACGGTGTGGTGGTCACGGATGAGACGGGCAAAATTAAGGCATTTCAAGAGAAGCCTTCGATTGAAGAAGCACTCAGTACCAACATCAACACCGGAATTTATATTTTTGAACCCGAAATTCTCAACTACATTCCGTCAGGTCAAGAATATGACATCGGCGGCGAACTGTTTCCCAAACTCGTCGAGATGGGTGCGCCGTTCTACGGGTTGCCGATGGAGTTTGAGTGGGTGGATATTGGTAAAGTGCCGGACTACTGGCAAGCGATTCGCAGCGTTCTAGAAGGCGAGGTGAAGAACGTTCCAATTCCGGGGCACGAAGTTGCTCCGGGGATTTATACCGGGCTGAATGTGGCGGTGAATTGGGACAAAGTTGATATTCAAGGTCCGGTCTACATCGGCAGTATGACTTGCATCGAGGACGGCGCGAAGATTGTCGGGCCGGCGATGATTGGCCCAAACTGCTGGGTATGCAGTGGTGCAACGGTGGACAACAGCGTGATTTTCGAGTATTCGCGGTTGGGTCCGGGGGTGAGACTGGTCGATAAGCTCGTGTTTGGCCGCTATTGCGTTGATAAGACGGGCGCGACGATCGACGTGCAAGCCGCATCGCTCGACTGGCTAATTACGGACGCTCGGCAGCAGTTGCCGACCCATCCAGCCGCAGAACATCAAGCGATCGCAGAGCTGCTGGGAGTCGATAAGGTCGCTCCGTAAAGCTTCATAGTTAGATCAAGTGCCGAACTTTGAGTCACAATAGCTCAGGGTTCGGCATTTTAGTTTATGGAATTGCAAGAAAAAATTGCCTTTTATCTAGAAGATATTGATACGCCGATTGGTCGAGGCATTAATTTGTTTATCACCGGATTGGTGCTGGCTTCCTCTGCGATTTTCGTTGCTGAAACGTATCAACTTCCTGCTGCTCTTAAGACGCAGCTTGACATTTTCGAGAACGCAATCCTTTTTATTTTTGTGATTGAATACCTGCTGAGATTCTGGTGTGCAAAACACAAAGTTCAGCATGTTTTTAGTCTGTTTTCAATCATCGATTTGATTTCAATTCTTCCGTTTTTATTAAGCGGATCTAGTGCCGGATTTCTCAGAATCTTCCGGTGGTTTCGGATCTTACGTTTGATCCGGTTTATTGGTAGAAACACAGCTTTTGGCTATGTTAGTAGTGAAGATAGCGCCATTTACACCAAAATTTTATTTACGCTGTTCTCAATTATCTTTGTCTATTCTGGCTTGATTTACCAAGTAGAACATGCCTCTAATTCAAACTATGGCACGTTCTTGGATGCTGTTTATTTTTCAGTTTCTACTATCAGCACAGCAGGCTTTGGCGATATTGTCCCTTTATCTCAACTCGGACGATTTCTAACCGTTTTAATGATTTTGACAGGCATTATTTTTATTCCTTGGCAGTTGGGAGATCTAATCAAACGACTTGTGAAAACAACCGAACAAGTTCAAACAAGCTGTTTAAGCTGTGGTCTCATGCCTCATGACTTAGATGCTCAATTTTGTAAACGCTGCGGTGCGTCACTAGAACACCGTCAAAAGGCAAAGTAAAAGTGCTTCTGTCCACTCGACGATCGCACCATACGTATCTCCGGTTTGTCCACCCAGCTTGCGATCGAGCCATGCCCCAACCAGCAACCCGATCGCGCCTCCTCCCACCAATAGCGCTATCGCGCGAATCGGCTGCTCATACAACGTCCCACTTAGCCCAAACAACAGCAAAAAGCTCGGCAACACCTCCCAGAGCGATCGGATCGACTCTTTGTGAAACGCGCCTTTGCCGGTCGGTTTGAGATAGGGATAGAGCACGATCGCTACTAGTTGTCCCCAACGTCCCCAGCCTGCTACTGCCATTAAGACCCAGATGCGATCGCGATCAATTTCACTCAAGGCCACGGTTTTGAGTAAGAGAATCACAATCGCCGCGATCGCGCCAAATGCACCCGTCACGCTGTCAGACATCGCTTGCAATCGTCGCTGAGGATCAGTCACGGCTAATCCATCTGCTGTATCCATTGCGCCGTCTAAATGCAGCCCTCCAGTAAGCGCGATCCAGACCGCAACCGCGATCGCGCTGCGAGTCAGCAAAGGCATCCCCACATAAGCCAATCCCCAATCCAGCAATCCCACCAGTCCGCCAATCACTACTCCAATCAGTGGTGCAACCCGAGCTATGCCTCGAAATTCCAGTGTCCAGCCTGAAGGAATCGGCAAACAGGTGTAGAACATCATTGCAGCTAGAATTTGAGCGATCCATACCCGAAGTTGTCTGACCATTCCTTGCACCCCAACTTTACAGAAGTTAAATTCCTCTTCTCGACTAGGAGATCCAAATTTGCATTTCCCAGCCATAATTGCTTTAGGAAGCACTGACCTAGAGGGAGAATTCTCATAGAGCGCACCTCTCTAGGTATCGTGAAACTGTCCACTCAACCGTCTATTTTTGCAAGTTCTCAAAAACTCTATGCGATTCTAGACGGTGGGCAAGTCTTCTGCTTCTGGCCCTGTTCGACTCGTAGTTCGACCCCTGTTTTGTCATGAGTCACGACTTTTCCTCTCGGAATTCTTGGTTTCCTGCGCCTTGCATCATTGACGCTGGCATTATTATCGACAAGCAAGATATGCAGCGAGTGTTGACCGACCTGACGCGAGTGCGCTATATCCACACTCAAGATGGCAGGCTTACAAGCGAAGGCGAAGGATGCGTTTTAGAAGTGTTTGCCGATCCACATCGAGCAACGCTTGTGGCAAATCATGCCATCTACCTCAACGTTTACAGCTTTGACTACATAGAACTAAGCCAATCGGCAGAAGGCTCTGTGTTCGATCTGATTCAAGAGGATCGTCGATTGCGGTTAGTTCCATTGACGAATCCGCTTTTGGATCAGGTGAATCGAGCCATTAACGCGGCAGAACTTGAAGCGATGGTAACGGAAGTCATTTCAGCCCGGTTAGACGTTCAGATCGATGATGAAGAACATTTTCCGTTCTAACCCAATGCGTTCTAACCCGAAGCGTTCTCTAGCCCAATAGTTCTCTAGCCCAATAGTTCTCCAACCCGGTGATTGTAGGACGGCTGGTTTGGAAGGGCTAGGGATGTGAGTGAAGGGTTTCACTAAAAGCACGAATCGCCTGCGCTATTGCTTCAGGTAAGGTTATTTCTGTTTATGGCTCTTCTTCAGACTCTGCGCGACGATTATGCTCGATTTCCAGCGAATCAGACGTATAGCATTTATGCCCAAGACGTGTTTTTCAAAGACCCACTCAATCAGTTTCGAGGAGTCGATCGCTATAAGAAAATGATTGGATTCATTGAGCGTTGGTTTATCGACACTAGGTTTGAATTGCACAGCATTGAAGAGAGTGGGGACGAAATCAGAACTCGCTGGACGTTGAGTTGGAATGTTGCCTTACCGTGGAACCCTCGCATTTCGATCAATGGATCGAGTGAGTTGCGAACGAATGAAGATCAATTAATTGTTTCTCACATCGATTATTGGGATTGCTCTAGGTTCGATGTCTTAAAACAGGTGTTTCTCGCTCACTAACAGGACTTACAAAAAGCGTTGCAGTGCATCCGTAGGTTTTTACAAACAGAGTTCCTGTGGTAACGAATGTTGCTTCTGTCGTAACGAACCTTGCTATCGTGGTGAGGAATGTTGCTTCTGTCGCAACGAACCTTGCTTCTGTCGCAACGAACCTTGCTTCCGTCGTAACGAACCTTGCTATCGTCGTGAGGAATATTGCTTCTGTGGTAACAAACCTTGCTTCCGTCGTGAGAAATGTTGCTTCTGGCGTGAGGTAAGGTTGCTTCCGTCGCAAGAAAGGTTGCTTCTGCCGTAACGAATGTTGCTTCTGTGGTGAGGAATGTTGTTCCTGTAGTTAAGTCTGGGTTCAGTGTCGTTTAAGGTCAGTGTCGTGATGTCACTCAGTGCATAAGTCTTGACTAATTCAGAATCGTTCAACAATATGAGAACGGTTCAGAAACTTATTACTTTTTTTCAAACAATTTTCCGTATTCTTAGTTAAAGCTAGCGTAAAGAGTTCTAAACGAAGGACATCGGAATGGAACTTCTGCAAAACCGCTACCAGGTTGAAGGTCAGCTTGGCAAAAAAGCTGGGCGGCAAACTGTGCTTGCACGAGATTTAGAAACGCAAGAACGGGTTGTGATCAAGCTGCTCACATTTGGCGTCGATTTTGAATGGGATGATCTCAAATTGTTTGAGCGTGAAGCAGAAACACTGCGATCGCTAGATCATCCCGCCATTCCTAAATACCTCGACTACTTTGAGATTGAAACCGCAACCACGAGGGGCTTTGCCATCGTTCAAAGTTACATTGATGCCAAATCTCTAGAGCAACACCTCAAAGCGGGGCGATCGTTTACCGAAGCTGACGTGAAGCAGTTAGCAGAATCGCTGCTCGACATTCTGGGGTATTTGCACACTCAACACCCCTCGGTGATTCATCGCGACATTAAGCCGAGTAACATTTTGCTTAGCGATTACCCTACAGAGGAACTGCGAAGCAACCGCACAGGTCATCACGTCGGACAAGTCTATCTCGTCGATTTTGGCTCGGTTCAAACCTTGGTTGCCCAAGAAGGTGGAACAATTACCGTTGTTGGAACTTACGGCTACATGCCTCCCGAACAATATGGCGGACGCGCAACCCCTGCATCCGATCTCTACAGTTTGGGCGCAACATTGATTTATTTGACGACGGGCAAGCATCCCGCAGACTTACCGCAACGCAATTTACAACTGCAATTTAGATCTTTTGCAACCCTAAGCGAACCATTTTTAGATTGGTTGGAATGGTTAATAGAGCCGAGTTTAGAGAACCGTTTAGGATCGGCTCAAGTGGCGTTAGAGGCATTACGAGACGGAGAAATCAGATCTGAGAAATTGAGCGCGATCGCACCCACCGACCCTGCAATCACACCCCAAATAACAACCGATCGCCTCTTTTGGAATGCAATTTGGCGTAGCAGTACGTTTGGCGGGATCGCAGGGATTGTTTCTGCCGCATTGCTCAGCTTCTCAACGACTTACGAGCTTAGCGGCGGTATTTATACGCTAATCAACTGGCTTGCTGCAGCAAGTTTAATTGGAGGACTAGGTTTAGGGCTAGGATTTGCGAATGGCTTATTGATCGCCTTTCTCACAAAACGCTTCTTTTCATCCCCCCACTCGTCTAACCTTTATCGATTGACCCTAGGATTTGCCGTTACCGTCTTTAGCGCCGCCCTTATTGTCCTGATCCTGAATCTTTTTTCTTCTTCTTGGGTACTCGTTCCAGGTTTACTGCCAGCCGTGCTTGTTTTAGATGTAGCCATGAGCGCAGCGAGTCAAGCGATCGCAACCTGGTATCTCCGAGAAAGCCGGAGAATCGCATCGAAAAATGATTTGAAAATACCTCAGCAATCACTGAAGCAATCACTAGAAAAAATTCAAGAGGGGAACTCAGCAGAACCCGTTCCACCTCTTGCGCTAACGAATCGGCGGTCTGCCAAACTTCAGAGAATCGATCGCAAACCAGCTCCCGCACTCACGAAAGAACGGGTTCTTTGGAATGCTATTTGGCGCTTTAGTACCGTTGGCGCTTCCGTCAGCGCTGTCTTGTTTTCAACCTATGCAAAATTCTCATCTTCTTACTCTAGTGATCTGAGAGTTGTTGCCCTCAATATGGTTCTTGCAGCCATTATGGGAGGATCTCTTGGCTTAGGTCTAGGCTTTCTCAATGGACTTTTATCAGGACTTCTAACACTCCGCTCAACTCGTAAAGACAACCGCCTTCGGTGGGGAGTTGGGATATTGGTATCCCTTTTCAGTGCAGGTCTGGTCTATAGCGTTCTCCTGCTCTCATCAACAAGCTGGATACCTCTCCCTCTATTTATCTTGGTTCTTTCGTTGTCAATGGGGCTAACCAGTCAAAGTTTTATTCGTTGGTATCTACGGGAAACTCGTTCTAAACCACCAGCGAAGACCAAACCGAAGGTGAGACTGCTTCGTGCTAGGTCGCGATCGCTCCCCGTTAATCCCCTCAATTCTTTTGACCAACGACCAAAATAAGTTTATGAAAACTTGTTGAGCCGTAAATCTTTCCCGTTCTACAAAACTTTGTAACTCAGCCTAAAATAGGAAGTCGAGTCTTAATCCTGTCACTTGCTGCAAACCATGACTGCTTCTCCCCGTCGCTACCACATCACCACCTTCGGCTGTCAAATGAACAAAGCCGACTCCGAACGCATGGCGGGCATTCTCGAAACCATGGGCTTCCAATCAGTAGAAGAACCCAACGATGCAGATCTCATTCTCTACAACACCTGTACGATTCGAGACAATGCAGAGCAGAAAGTGTATTCCTACTTAGGTAGACAAGCACGGCGAAAGCAGGAAAACCCAGACTTAACGCTGGTCGTTGCTGGATGTGTGGCACAGCAGGAAGGCGAATCGCTCTTACGTCGCGTCCCAGAACTCGATTTGGTAATGGGTCCACAACACGCGAATCAACTCCAAGATTTATTAGAGCAAGTGTTTAGCGGCAATCAAGTCGTTGCCACTGACCCGATTCACATTGTTGAAGACATCACCAAACCCAGACGCGACAGCAAAGTGACCGCTTGGGTGAATGTAATTTATGGCTGTAATGAACGCTGTACCTATTGCGTTGTTCCTAGCGTTCGCGGAGTTGAGCAGTCTCGCACACCTGAAATGATTCGGGCTGAAGTTGAGGAGCTTGGACGGCAAGGCTATAAAGAAATCACCTTACTGGGTCAGAATATTGATGCGTATGGTCGAGATCTTCCGGGTGTAACGCCCGAAGGTCGTCGCTTAAACACGTTTACAGATTTGCTTTACTTCGTGCATGATGTTCCGGGTATCGATCGCATCCGTTTCGCCACCAGTCATCCCCGCTACTTTACCGAACGACTGATCCGCGCCTGTGCCGAACTGCCAAAAGTGTGTGAACACTTCCACATTCCGTTTCAGTCGGGAGACAACGACGTTCTCAAAGCAATGGCGCGGGGCTACACCCACGATCGCTATCGGCGGATCATTGAAACAATTCGGGAGTACATGCCTGATGCGTCAATCAGTGCGGATGCGATCGTCGGATTCCCGGGTGAAACAGAAGCCCAATTCGAGAACACCCTCAAACTGGTTGAAGATATCGGCTTCGATTTAGTCAACACTGCCGCCTACTCTCCTCGTCCGGGAACGCCTGCGGCAATTTGGCAGAGCCAACTTTCTGAAGAGGTGAAAGCGGATCGATTGCAACGACTGAACCATTTGGTATCGGTGCAGGCATCCGAGCGATCGCAGCGCTACGCTGGACGCATTGAAGAAATTTTGGTTGAAGATCAAAACTCCAAAGACCCCACACAAGTAATGGGACGCACTCGCGGCAATCGCCTCACCTTTTTTGAGGGGAATATCAATGACTTGAAAGGCAAACTAGTGGAGGTCAAAATTACTGAAGTCCGCCCGTTCAGCCTGACAGGTCAGCCATTAATTGAAGCCCGGCTGTAGCGTTTTCAAGCCCAGCCCTTCAATCAAGGATGAAGTTGATACGGTTCTGGCGGATCGAGTAGCCCAAGGCCAGAGTAAATTGGCAGAACGAGTTGACGCAGGGCAGGAAATTGGTGACCGAAAACGAGTACTCCTGCATACACCTCCCTCCACCGAGCAAAAGCGTGTTGGGCGCATCGATGCGGCGTGTCAAGCTGCCTGCCAGCAATTTTCAAACGCCACCATATAAAGTATTTTTGCTTAAGTAGTAAAGATATAATCTTGCCCGAATGGCGATCTTTATCTTTAATAGTGCGTTTTTCAGACTCGTATAGTGCCATCTCACTCACGCCTGGATCAATTGCCTTACTACCTGCGGCTTTGACGTATCTTTCTCACAGCTGAGTTCTATCAGGACATCTAAGGAATCTTTTCATTCAATCGGGTGATTCCAGAATTTTCTATTAGCACGAAAATAAACTGATTAAGTCAATATCAACGAACGTTCTACCCACGTTTTGCCCTTTAGCAACAAAGCGCAATGCCATTGAATTACGGCGAGTTGGCGACTCACGTTCAAGCTCTTCAAGTCCAACTCAGATCTTTTGAGCAAACTCTTAGTCTTCCTTTAGAGGTTCACAATTCGCAGCTTGCACAACAGCTAGAGCGACTGGATCAAACAGTTGTGAGCCTATCAGAGCAAGTTAGCGTCATCAATCAATCCGTCGCTGGCGATTCTAGCCAAGCTGAGGTGCTGACCCCTCCCATTCATGAAGAATATTGGCGAGCGCTCAGCGTTTGCCTGCCTGTTGGACTTTTTACCTGCGATCGTCAAGGGCAATGTATTTACCTTAATCGGCGTGGACAAGACATCACAGGCTGCACTGCTGAAGAGAGCTTGGGAGACGGATGGACTCGATTTGTCTACGCTCAAGATCGCGATCGCGTGATAGCCGACTGGTTCTCCGATGCTCTAGCAGGACACCCACACAGCAGCGAATTTCGGGTTCAGCCCCCCCAAGGAGAACTGCGGTGGATTCATATTCGCACTGCACCCATCTTGACCGACCAAGGCGAATTTGTTGGGCACACCGGCACGATCGAAGACATTACCAAACAAAAACTGGCCGAAGCGCAGATTAGAGCCTCTCTCAGCGAGAAAGAAGCGCTGCTCAAAGAAATTCATCACCGAGTCAAAAATAATCTACAAATCATCTCAAGTCTGATCTACTTGCAAGCCCAGCGAATTGCTGATCCAGAAGCGCGTCAAATCTTTGAAGAGAGCCAAAGTCGAATTAGCTCTATGGCACTCGTACACGACAGTTTATATCGCTCCCAAAACTTCGCTCGAATTAATTTGTCAGAGTATATTCAAACCCTTACCGCCAGCCTTTTTAATACCTATCGAATACAGCCAGAACTTGTCAAACTTGACGTCAGCGTCGAAAAAGGCATCGTAGTCAGTTTAGATCGTGCTGTTCCTTGCGGCTTAATTCTCAACGAACTGATGACCAACGCTTTAAAGCACGGCTTCACCGACGAGCAACAAGGGGAAGTGCGAGTGACATTAACCTTAAGCCGGCCAGCGTGTGGTCTTGCCGCAGCGATTGACGCCAATTCCGGCACCAATTCTTTAGAGCCTGACCAGGACAGTCGCATTTGTCTAATCGTTGAAAATGACGGCAACCACTTACCCGACACCTTTGAGCTACAGACAATTCAGTCAATGGGATTGCGCCTTGTCAATGCGTTAGTCAACCAGATTCAAGGCGAAGTTGAAGTCGAGAAAACCGCTAAAACTCGGTTTAAAGTTACATTCAACGGTGCGTGAATGCGACCGACTCGCCCTACAATGCTGGAAGATTTGTATCGGGATTAGTTAAGCATTGAGAGCGGCAAAAATTCTGATTGTAGAAGACGAACGGGTCGTCGCTTGGCATGTGCAAGAAGCTCTGTACAAGCTCGGACATCACGTGGTCGGCATTGCAACGACAGCAAAAGAGGCATTTCAGTATGCGTTAGACCAGCCGCCTGATCTGGTCTTGATGGATATCTGTCTTCAAGGAAGCAGCCTGGACGGCGTATCTGCCGCCGAATATCTTTATCTGCAACTTGATGTCCCGGTCGTTTACTTAACCGCCCATGCTGACCAACACACTCTCCGCCGCGCAACTGAAACTTCACCCTTTGGCTATCTGGTCAAACCCTTTCAGGAAGTCGATCTGCATTCTACAATTCAAATCGCGCTGCGGCGACATCAGCTAGAGCAAGCCCTTAAAGCGGTACAGCAATGGTATGCAACGACCTTAATTAGTATTGGAGATGCCACGATCGCAACCGATGTCGATGGCTTTGTTGCCTTTCTAAATCCCACTGCCGAAATTCTGACGGGATGGACGCAGGAGCAGGCGTTAGGAGCCTTTGCATCTCAGGTGCTAGACCTCGTGGATGAAGACACGGGAGCGGCGATCGACAATCCAATTTTGGCAGCATTGTGTCAAGGCGATACAATTACGTTGCCTAGCCGAGCCCTGCTGCGATCGCGGGATGGGTCTGTTCATCCCGTTGGCGATAGTGCCTCTCCGATTCGCAACCGTAAAGGTGAGATTATTGGGGGAGTAATGGTGTTTCAAGATATCAGCGATCGCCGATGTCAAGAGCAGACCCTGCAAAAGCAGAATCAGGTTCTAGAACAGTCTCAAGACCAGCTAACCGCTCAACTCTGGGAGCAAACTGTGCAACTTCAGCAAGCCATTGCCTGTACTCAACTACTGAAGCGAGTGTTAGAGCGGTTTGCATCTCAGAGCGCTGAAGAGTGCGCTGAAGAGCCATCCTTTAACTCCGTGTCAACATGGGTGAGCCGTAATTCGGTGCTGCACCTGCTGCTGCAAGAGGTGGGGCAGGTGTTGGACGTGGAGTATTGCTGGGTAGCATTGCAGGATGCTGATCAGCGCTTTGTCACTATTGCTTACGAGCATCGTCCTACTGATAGAGGATGTAAGCGCTCTGCGATCGGAGAACAGATCTATTTAGAAGACTTTTCACGCTTCTATCTCCGGCTAATGCAGCATCAATTTTGGATCAATCCATCGCCTGAGGTTTTACCATCACTGTACCAATCGTTTCTCGACGCCAAGTCTCAACTGATCGTGTGTCCGATTCAAGATGACCAGCGCGTGATTGGTGAAATTGGCATCGTGATGCGCCATTTGTCGACTCAGTCCCCGCTGCAAGGAGAGTTGATTGCTCAAACGGTCAACCAAGCCGCGATCGCGCTCTACCAGACCCAACGACACCAAGCGGCGCAAGCTCAGGTGAGAGAACTGCAACGCCTCAACGTTCTGAAAGATGAGTTTCTCCAAGCCCTATCGCGAGAGTTGAGGACGCCCCTCACGAATATGCGGATGGCCGTAGAAATGGTGCAGCGCATTGCTCAAATGTTGAAAACAAGCAGTCTTCAGTCCATGCATCCAGACGCAACAGAGGCGTTGTGGGGTAAGTTCGACCGCTATTTGCAGATTTTGCAGCAAGAGTGGCAGGACGAATGTGAACTCGTCAATAATTTGCTTGATTTTCAAAGCACTGCCGCGTTAGCGCAAGCGCTGCCCAGCCACTCGCTCTACCTACAACTCTGGCTACCGGAAGTCGTGAATCGCTTTCAGGAGGAGGCGAAACGCAAGCAACAGTTTCTAAACTCCCGGATTGCCGATGACTTGCCTGCGATCGCGGTGCACTCGCCAACGCTCGATCGCCTTTTGACGGAGTTGCTCAAGAACGCATGTCAATTCACGCCACCAGAGCATGTGATTCAGGTAGCAGCGCAGGCTCACGGCGGGCAGCTAGAACTATCGGTGAGCAACACCGGAACCGAACTGTCGAGCGCTGAGCAGATGCAGATTTTCGAGCCGTTCTACCGCAGCGCCAACGAAGGATGGAGCGGCTTCGGATTAGGCTTAGCCTTAGTCAAGCGGCTCGCGATCGCGCTTAAGGGTCAAATCCGAGTAGAGAGCGAATCAAATCAGACTCGATTTGTCCTGACGCTGCCGATCACCCAGGATCTTGCATAACTCAGTCATCCTCTTTGCGTTAGCATCCCTCTTTGCAAAACATGGCGCAGGCGCCCCTACGAATTGCGCATTGCCAAAGGTTCTTCAATTCGCTGGATGCGCTGAATCAAATTAGGCTTTGGCATGGCCTGCGGTTTGCCCATTCCGTAAGTGAGGGCATAGCTTTGTGCTAACAACCAAAGCCATAACCTCGGAAATCTTGGCTCCAGCCACGGTTGCACTTGAGAGAGCAATCCGGGCAACCAACCGCTTAGTAGCCAACTCAGAAAAGCATTCATGCCAAAATCAAGATAGTTCCCAAACCAGCGCAGTAAATCTTTTGCGCCGGCCATTTGCCAAATCCACAGCATTAAGGCAGGATTTTTGCGAGCGGCGATCAGGGCCATCCGGTTAAACCGCAGCCACGTGACTCGATCTTTAATAAAGGCATCTGCGATCGCAGGCGGTTGAGTTGCCAACACACCGAAGAACGTGTTGAGCATCGAATTAATTCGCGCTGGAGGCAAGATCTGACCCGTCGGAACCATCATTCCTTTCGAGAACATCCACGTCACAGAGACGTTGCTTTGATAGGCGCGAATTTGGTTCAGGTGCTTTGCCTTTAGTAAGTCGTGCTTCAGGGCCGTATCGAGCAAGTGAGTCAACCGAGACAAGTTGCGAACCAGCGACCCAAACCCCGTAAACACCAGGGGAGATTGCAGCGAAGCGGCATCCCCGATCGCAATCAAGCGATCAAACGCAATCGTGCGATCGCGGCTACCCACACTAAAATGACCCGGAATGTAGCCAAACGTCGCTTTCTTCCACGTCAGCTTTTCCATATCACAGCGTCGATACTCCGGCAGAATCGAGAAGAAATCCTCGTACATCTCCAGCAACGATCCCGGATTCTCTGGATGGGCTTGATGATAGTGAAACAGATAAAACGTCAGTTCTTTTTCATAGGCTGGGAACAGTTCCCAAATCAGTTGCCGTCCACGAGAAATATCGCCGTGGCTATTTAGAACATCTCCAAACTGCGCATCCCAGACCCCCGCCTCAAACCCATCTTCGATGACAGCGCCCACGGTTGGGCAAACGCTATCAAAGGCTCGTCCACCGTTCAATTGCCAGGCAATGGGGGACGCGGTTCCCATCGCATCAATGAGTAATCGTCCCGTAACCTGGCGGTCTGTGCCGCTCGGTAAGTGAGTTGCCCCAATCCTGACCTGATCTTCGCCAATGTCTGCCCGTTGAAATTCAGTTTCGTCCCAAATTTCGCCGCCGCACTCGCGCAGTTTCTCGCCGCAGAGCTTGAGAAGTTTTTCAGCATCGATCGCAATATTGAGAACCGTTGGGGTATGGAGAATGGGCGCTTTGGCTTGCGGCGGATTATTGGCATCAAAGAATTTATGAAAGCCATCTACATACTCGCGAGCAATTACGCGATCGAACTCCGCAGGCGTAAATAATCCTAGATCAATTAAACTTTGGAACTCGCTACGAGAAATGTTCCACTCTCGATTCATCCGTCCAAAGGGCAAGCGCTCTAGCAGCAGCACGCGATAGCCTAGCTTTGCCATCACAGCCGCATGAATGATGCCAAGTGCGCCCCCAATATAAATGAGGTCGAAGGAGGGCGGGAGCTGTATTGGATCAGCAGAGGGATTTCCTTCTGCAAAGATAACTTGTTTTGGTTGCTGCGGATGTTGCACGCCTTCACGCCAGCGCTGTTCCCACCAATACACGCGAGTTAAATCATATTCTCCGTTAGGAATCTTTTTGAAGAAATGGACGGTTTGAGGATAGTCCTGTTCCAGTGCTTCAAAAATTGTTTGTTGAGAAAGATCAATTTTTGGTGGTTCTGGGTAGATTTGCGGAAAGTATGCTCTAATATCAGAAATCAAATTCTTGAGAATCCGATCTTCACCGGCGATCGCTCGGTCTGCCCATCGAAACACTTTGAGATACGTCGTGCGCTGAACCGACCACACAAAGATTGAAAGTTCGGGGATTGAAAGTTCGGGAATGGACGGTGGAATCTGCGACGCTGTCCCCTCTGAGAACTGAACTCGACAGCCTGCTGCCGTAGCTATCTTCTCACCGCGCTCCGGTTGATACTCAGTTTGTAACCAAGCCGTCACCGATCCTGAGTCGGGAGTGGGAACTTCGATGTAAAGAATTTCTTTCATCTGAGGGGGCTAAACTCCGAAACGATTACTGAAATAGAGAGGTTGACAGAATTTTAAAATCCGAGATACTCCTAATACGATCTCAAGTTAAAGAACGTTACAACGTTACTCATAATGCTCCAACGCTTTAATACTGCTCAATCCTGCCATGAATTATCCCATCCCAGCGACCCCCGAAGAACTAGTTAATTTCCGTCAAGAACCCGTAACGGAAGAGTTGGTAGCCGCTGCGATCGTAGCTGTGGTTCGGCAAGCGCGGGCAAACGGGCAGTCTCTAGAAGAATTGATGGTCGAAGTCTTAACGGACGATAGCCTCCTCGAAGGTCAACAGCGGCGGTGGCTCAGTCAATTGGTCGAGCAGACGTGGCAGACTCTCTCCTGAGCCTGGTTGACTGACAAAACTCAAACCGCAAAAGCATAAGATGTGAA